>JAFRLD010000203.1 GCA_017431395.1 Bacillota bacterium
GGGACCGGCATCATGGAATTTGACGATGTCGTATACGGCATCAGCGGGTTCCTCGTCTTCTTCTGTATCTTCCTCGTGATACGGGGGATCATCCACCTGATCCTCCGGCTGGGCCGCGGTAAAAAGGAAGATGAGATCAATAATAACGACCCGGAATACTTCTGATTCCGGGCCGGTCTGTTCCTGTCTGTTCTGGTTTGGGTGCTCCAGTTTGGGTCAGGCTGCTATATGATGGATCCTCGTTCATGGCAAACAACCGTTAGCAGAAACTAACCTCTGAAAATGAGCTATTTTTGCTGGAGCTCCAGAAAAATCCCTAAAAAAATGGGAGTTAATTTACGCTAACTATCAAGTTTTTGATCGTGCCACCCAAACAAATTCCAATTATTAACAGATAGTGCGTGATTGTCTTGATTATTTACGAAAAAACACTTGTTTTTCGTCTTATAGAGACGTAATTCCTTCGGTTAGGGTTAACTAACCTCTGAAAATGGACTACTTTTGCTAGCGTTCTAGAAAAAACGGATGGAATTAAAGGATTCGTTTCTTCTAACTCGGAATAGAATCTAACTCGGAACAGAACACCGCACATAGACTCAAAACAAATCCAGCGCCACAGGATCAACTATGCTGCAGCTCCAATCTCGCCATCGTCCGAACCTGCACCACCATCCACCGCAGGATCATTCCCCGGTGCGGCATGGATATCTGAACCGGCACCATTATCCGGGACCGTTTCATCACCCGGCGCAGCTTCACTATCCTGCACCGCATCACCATCCGGCGCAGCTTCACGATCCGGGTCAGCGCCGCTGCCCGCTCCATCATCCGGCGCAGCACCGTCCTCCTGCACAGGCACACTGTCCGGCGCCAGCACATCATCCGCGCCATCTGCGCCTTCCGCGCCATCGGCATCACCCTTATTATTCAGCTCCTGCATCGCCTTCAGGAACCGCTCGAACGCAGGCACATACTTCAGGACATATCCGGCTTTGGTCGGATGGACCGAATCGACCATGTAGAAATTCCGTTCGCTGCCGAAATTCGGGGCGTAATCCGGATCTCCCCAGAAGTCGAGGATCAGGATCCGGTCTCCCGCTTCATTCAGGACGCGTCCGTTCGCATCCGCCGCATGCCCGTCCCAGGACTTCTTCACATTGAGCAGGGCTTTTCGCATCTTCGCGTAGTGGTCGTCATGAAAATAGCTGCTGGTAAACTCCGGCACCACGTAGAAGATCACGGGGCATTTATACGTCTGCTTCACATAAGCCGCGATGTATTCGATCGCCCCCGTCACGCTTCCTGTATCGTATGCAGAAAGCTTCGTAGACGCACCGGTCACGGTCCCGATCTTGTTCTTCACCCGGGAATCGTTGGTCGAAAGCTGGCAGACCAGAAAGTCCGGCTTATACCCGGGCTGCTCCTCTTCGATCTGCTGGACCGCGTTCTTCATTCTGGAGATATAGGATTTCGGACCGTTGTCCACGAGAGTCGTCCCATTCACCGCGAACTTGCGGCTTGCCAGGTTCTTATACCCTCCGCTGACCCCGTCCTTTTTCATCAGGATATCAGCGAACGACTGGCTATCACTGTATTTGCCCCTCGTCACAGAACTTCCGAGGAACACGACCTCAAGACCTGCGAGACTGTTTCCCGCTGTGATATTACTGATATCATATTTCGAAGCGTTCCCGTTTCTGGAAGCGACGACCGACTTCTTGACCTTGCCATAAGGGCCGTAGACCTTCTTGCCCTCGACACGGCGAAAAGCACGCACGCGATAATAATACGTGGTTCCTTTTTTGATCGACTTATCATCATAGCTGAGGACCGAAGACTTCGTAGTCTTGATCAGCTTATACTTGCCTCCGGCTGCCTTGCGCCAGATCTCGTAGCCATTCGCACCTGCTACCTTCTTATGGCTGATGCGGACCAGGTCTGTACCGATGGGAAGCCAAAGCGTCATCGCCGGCTTCGCGAGTTTCGCTTTGCCGGAGACCACCTTGCTGTACTTCGTATAATACTTATCAGTTCCTGTCTTATGGTAGGCCCTGACTTTGAAATAATACTTCTTCCCGGTCACACACTTGCCGATCCCGATGTTGTCGGTACTCCCTCTCGTGACGGTGCCGACCTTGTAGTATCTGCCGATTTTGTGTTTGGCCGCATAGACATCATAACCGCTCGCTCCCGAGACCCGGTCCCATGAAACGTTCACGGTATTATAATTCACGCTCATGACTTTAACGCCACCAACTGTCTGCTTCTGGAACGCGGCTTTTGACAGTGCAAAGGCTGGCTCTGCACTCATCGCCAAAACCATGGCGATCATGCAGATCATACAGATAAAAACGTTACATCCCCTGTGTTTCAAATCCCATCTCATGATTCAAATCACCCCTGACGTTTTTTCCTCCTTCTCTTAGGATCGATCGGATCCCAGACAAGATGGAACAACCTAGCGACAATAAATCCGCCGATGTAGGCTATGATCGCATAGATCCATGCTCCGATCCACGGAGACAGATTCCAGCTGCCATACAGGATATTATTATCATACATGATATATATGAACATCATGTGAACAAGATAAATAATCAGTGTGGATTCGGATAACCGCTTCAGGATCCGCTTCCCTGTCTCCGAGAACTCGTGATCCCGAAGCGTGGTCACGATGAAATAGAACAGCGCTGTGTTCTTCAGAAAAGACAGGAGGCTGAACTTCTGTGTGGTCGCGACCACACTGAGGTCCTGCACATGGATCCAGTTGTAGATATTAAACCATATCCCGGCGAGGAATGCAATGATTCCGAGAATGTATACCAGGATCTTGAAACTCCCTGTCGGCCGGTAGGTATACGCGATCCATCCGAACAGCATCCAGAACGGATACTGGCAGATGACGGCCAGTGGCGTCTTGTCCAGGATGGGGACCACGTACTCCTCACCATAAGCCAGCCCCGGCCAGTTATAGATCGTGCTCAGGATCAAAGCGATCACGAACAGAGTCACGATATACCGGAACAGTTTCGTATCCCCGGAAGCCGTGATCGGACGCAGGATCGGTGCCAGGATATAAAGGCTGATGATCATCGGGATGTACCACATATGATAAGGTTCGATCAGCCACTGGTCAAAAAGGAACAGCGGTGTGATATCCGGAGCCGGATCCATCATATGGATCCGGTATGCCGCATAAATAGCGCTCCAGAACATGTACGCCCCTGCCATCTTGATCACGTTCTTCTTCCATATCTTCGAGGCCGTTACATTCCGGTCCGGGGACAGGAAGAAGATCCCGCTGACCATGACGAACAGGACCGTCGGGGAGGCGAACAGCATCCGGTGGACGAAATAATGGGTCCACGGAGACGGTCCGATCTCCGTTGCGATATCATAGCGCTGTGAAAATATGAACGCATGAAGTCCGCACACCATAAAGCAGGAGACGCACCGAAGTACGTCTACCGACCAGTCTCTCCCGCCGCCTGCGAACATCGGCGGGACTTTCTCGATTGTAAAAAAGCGATTCTGATTCATACCCCTCGTTCTAGTCCTGCTTTACCTACAGTCTCCACCAGATCAGGCCGGACTGCTCAAGCTCTTTCACGTCATAGAGTCCCTTCACGTCGATGAGGACCTTTTCTTCTGCCGGTCCTTCACCGAACAGCTTCTTTATCTCAGCGAGCCCCATTTCCTTGAACTGATGATGCGCCACCGCCACGATGATGCAGTCGAGATCCGACAGATCCTCCTGCGCGGTCAGATGCACGCCGTATTCACGCACGGCATCCGCTTCCTCTGCCCACGGATCCACCACGAGCGGTTCGATCCCGTAGGTCCCAAGGCGTTTGATGATGTCATCGACCTTGCTGTTTCTGGTATCCGGGCAATCCTCCTTAAAGGTCAGACCCAGGATGGCAACGCGGCTCTTTCTCGGTGCCTGTCCTGCTTCGATCATTTTCTTGACAGCCGCATCTGCCACGTAGTTTCCCATGGAATCGTTGACGATACGTCCGTTCAGGATGATCTGGCTGTGATAACCCAGTTTCTCGGCCTCATGGGTGAAGTAGTACGGGTCGACGCCGATGCAGTGACCGCCGACAAGTCCCGGTCGGAAGCCGAGGGCGTTCCACTTCGTATTCATGCCGTCGACGACCTCATTGGTATCGATGTCCATCCGGTCAAAGACCATGGCGAGCTCGTTCATGAAAGCGATGTTCACATCCCGCTGGCTGTTCTCAACGACCTTGACCGCTTCCGCTGTCCGAAGGTTGGATACCGGGTGGGTCCCGACTTCGATGACGATATCATAGACATTCCGGATCTCCTCCAGGCTCTCTTCATCGATACCGGAAACGATCTTGTGGATGTTCTCCAGCCGGTGGACCCGGTCGCCCGGGTTGATACGCTCAGGGCTGTAGCCGACCTTGAAATCGACCCCGCACTTCATCCCCGACTGTTCCTCCAGGATAGGGATACAGACGTCCTCGGTGCAGCCCGGATAGACCGTGGATTCATAGACGACGATCGCGCCCGGGACCAGATTGCGGCCGACGATCTCGGAAGCTCCGATGACCGGGGTCAGGTCCGGCGTATGGTCCGTATTGACCGGGGTCGGGACCGCCACGATATGGAATTTTGACTCCTTCAGGCGGCTCTCATCGGACGTGAAATCAACGGTCGTCTCCCGGATCACTTCGTCCCCGACTTCATTGGTCGGGTCAAACCCGTTTCTATACTGCTCGATCTTCTGTTCGTTCAGATCAAATCCGATCACCTTGACGCCCTTCTTCGCGAACGCGACTGCGATCGGCATGCCGACATAACCCAGACCGACGAGGGAGATCGCCTCTTCTCCCTTAACTATTTTCTCGTATAAGCTCATGTTCTATCCTCCTTACAGATACGGTTCGAACAAATATTTCATTCCCTTGCGGCTGTCCAGCCAGTTGCAGAGCTGGATCAGGCTGGGGCTTGGCCAGTTGTTGCCCTCGATGATCACCGGGCCATCCGGGGTGATCGCGATGTCCCATCCGGTATATCCAAGTCCTGCGAGCTCATATGTGCGGATCGCCGCCGTCTTCACCAGCTCCAGGACCTCTTTCCAGTACGGCACCTGATATCCGATCAGCTCTACGCCGCTTGCCGGATGCACCCTCTGCGGGTTCCCGTCGTGGTCCGCCGCCACGGTATTGAATCTGCCGGTCTCCGGGTCCACGCCGATCGCCAGGCCTCCCTGGCTGACGTTATCCACCGGTTTGCCCTTCCCTGCGCCCATCCGGCACACGGTATAGAACAGGTAGTACTCTCCTTCCCAGTAAAGGCAGACCGCCCGGATCGTGTTGATCGATTCATCGCAAAGTCTGGCCATGTCCGGATGCTGCACCAGGAATTCCTCCAGCAGGGCCGGATCGCATTCCTCCTCCTTTAGCTGCGCATAGAGTTTCTCTGGTCCATCCGCGAGCGAGAACTTGCGGATCCCGATGCCTCCGCTGGATACATCCGGCTTATATATAATATCAGATGTTTTGAAATCCGCAATCGCTTTCGTGAATTCCTCTACAGTCATCTCCGGATCATAATGCATCCATTTCCGGCCAATGTACTCCGGGAATGTCTCATAGAACCACTGTTTCTCATTCAGCAGGTCCGGATGCGCGTTCTCCGTTCTGTACTTCAGGCTCATCTGTGCCGAATACGGCCGCAGCAGCATCTGGTCTTTTTGTTCCTCCGTCAGCAGATCCCAGTCGTATTTCACGAAATAGCCGAGCCGGAGTCCAAGCTTATACTTCGCGTAGATGATCTCCCGCTCCATTTCATGATGGTCCCTGCCGCGGAGTTCCGCCAGGGTCCGGGCGATCTTCCGCCTTCTTCCCCCGTTGACATGAGCCTCCACCAGAAGCTCATGCGGGATGTTCCAATATCCCTTCTCATAATAGACCTTATAGAGGATGCCGTTTTCCTTGGCATAATCCATCTCCGCCGTGACCGCCTCCCGGTCAAGGCCGGTCTCTTCGCAGACCAAATCAATGTACTTTCCCCGGTTGCTCTCTTTTTTCTCCTGAATCACGTTCTCATGGTGCTCCAGAAGTTCTTCCTTGGGCACCTTCCAGTATCCGTTCCTGTAATAGGTCTTATAAAAGATCCCGTTCTCTTTGGCAA
>JAFRLD010000204.1 GCA_017431395.1 Bacillota bacterium
CTCCATCCGGTCATATAGGATGTCACCAAAAATGCGGGCCAGATAACCTCTGCCCGCATACTTCAGCCCCATCATCAGCTCGCGCTCGTGGAGCCCGTAGGTCAGACAGGAGAAACCTTTGCGAAAGAAATGTTTCTCCTGCATACAGTCGTAGCAAAACCAGCCTTTGCTCGTGTCCGGCATGGCCTTGCCGCATTTCTCGCAGGTCCTCCCCGTGATCCAGTGAAACTGTTTGATGCAGTCATCGCAAAGGCTGTACGTCCTGGACCGGTCGATCAGACTCCCGCAGCACTCGCAGTAGATCGAGGACGGGAAGATCGCCTCATCGAGTTCGTGGATCAGGCGCCGGATCAAGCGCCGCCCGTTCCCGCGATCCGCACCATTCGCGCCGCTCCCAGCGGAGCGCTCCGTCCTCAAATTCCCGCTCATCGCAGCTCATTCTCAAGTTTCAGGAACTGGTGCAGCCGATAAGCCAGGCCGGAGTAGCGCAGGCTGATCCGGTTGTTGTCCACCATGGCCTGGAGCTGCCGCTCTGATCCCACCAGAACGACCGCCTGCTTCCCGCGGGTGATCCCGGTATAGAGGAGGTTGCGGGTCGCGAGCACAGGCGGAAACCAGCTGATCGGCATGACGACGACAGGGAACTCGCTGCCCTGACTCTTATGCACGGTCACAGCGTAGGCCAGCTCGAGCTCGTCCAGCTGATTGTTGTCATAGGTCACGTATCTGGTCTCATCGAAGACGACCGTGGTCTGTCCGGCTTCCCGGTCAATGGTCTGGATGAAGCCAACATCCCCGTTGAAGATCCCCTCTCCCTCGGAAAAATCCGCGGCATCCCGCCATTTCATCTCATAGTTGTTCCGGATCTGCATGACTTTATCGCCCTCACGAAAGAGGACTTCCCCGTGGGAACGCTCCTCCTTGTCCGGGTCCGGAGGATTCAGCACCGCCTGCAGCCGGGTGTTCATATTCTGGCATCCGAGGGTCCCTTTGCGCACGGGGGTCAGGACCTGGATGTCCCTGACCGGCAGCAGATCGGGATAGAATCCCGGAAGCCGGAAGTCGCAAAGATCCAGGATCGTATCCAGCATCTCTTTCTCCCGGTCGAGGCGGATCATGAAGAAATCCTTGCCTTTAACATTAATGTCCGGGTATTCCCCCCGGTTGATCCTGTGCGCATTGACGACGATCATGCTCTCTCCGGCCTGCCGGTAGTAATTCGTCAGTTTCGTGCAGTAGATATACTCGCTTGTGATGATATCCCGCAGGACATTGCCTGCGCCAACGGACGGGAGCTGATCATCGTCACCGACCAGGATCAGCCTGGTCCCCGGACGGATGGCGCTCACGAGGGCGTCCATCAGCAAAAGGTCGATCATCGAAGCTTCATCGATGATCACTGCTTCGGCATCCAGTGGATTCTCTTTGTTCCGGGCGAAACGGAGGGTGTTTTCATCTTCCGAATAGGTGTACTCCAGAAGACGGTGGATGGTCGAAGCCGGGCGGTCTGAAGTCTCCGTGATCCTCTTGGCCGCGCGCCCGGTGGGGGCCGCGATCGCGGTCTCAAGGCCGCTTTCCTCCAGGATCTCAATGATGGAATTGATGATCGTGGTCTTACCGGTACCAGGGCCTCCGGTGATCACAGAAACTCCGTTTTCGAGGGAGGTCCTGACCGCTTCTTTTTGGTTGTCGCTCAGGCTGATCCCGGTCCTGACCTCTGTCCTGAGGATCAGCGCATCGATCTCCCCGCCGACGATCGGCTTCATCTGCGCCCCGCGAAGAAGCCTCAGATTCTTAGTCACCCGCTGCTCTGCCAGGTAATAAGGCATCAGATAGACGACCTTGCGACCCTCCACCAGGTCCACATGGACGTCCCCGGCGAAGGCCATGATCTCAAGCTGCTCCCTCATCTGATCTCTGGAGAGCTCCATCATCTCCGCAGCCTTCCCGATGAGCTCGTCCTCCGGCAGATAGGTGTGGCCGTCCCTGACGAAATGGTTCAGCGTGAAGAGGATCCCGCTCTGGATCCGGAACGGATCGTCCGGCTTGAACCCCATCTTCGCTGCGATCTTATCCGCCTTCAGGAACCCGATGCCATAAAAATCATCGATCAGCCGGTAAGGGTTTTCTTCCAGAACGCGCACGGTATCCGCCCCATAGGACTGATACAGTTTCAGGGCGTATTCCGCGCTGATCCCGTACTGCTGCAGTTTCAGAGTAACCGAGGCAAACTCCCTCTGCTGAGCGAACGCGTCTGAGATCCTGGCCGCCGTCTTCGGACCGATCCCGGACACTTCCGTGAGTCGCTCCGGCTGGTTCTCGATGATCTCGAAGGTGTCCTCCCCGAACCGGGCCACCATAGCAGCGGCGGTCTTAGGGCCGATCCCCTTGAGTGCTCCCGAGGCAAGGAACTCCCGGATCCCGTCCTCGGATGTGGGCATCTGCTCCTCGAAGGAGCTGATTTTGAACTGCTCCCCATAGGATGGGTGCTCCGTGAATGCTCCCCGGAGCACGTAGCTTCTGCCAGCCGCCACATGAGGGATGTTCCCAACGACGGTGAACTCTTCTTCGTACCCTTCTGATTCCGTTTCAAAAACGGCCACTGTATAGCCGTTTTCGTTGTTATGATAAATGATTTCCCGGATCACTCCGGCATATTCTTCTGCCATGGTCACTCCAGCCTTTGCAAAAACTGTTATCTCAGCCACTTGACGTCACGGAACGTCGCGCTGAATTTGCTCCTGTGGAATCTCTTCGCATACTTCAGGAGCTTGTCTCGATCATTGTTGGCAGGATCCTCGTGAACGACGTCCGGGAGCATGTGCCAGAGCTCATCTGCGCGTTCCGGATCGTCCGTGATCCCGGCTTCGATGATATCATCCGCATCGACCCGCAGGTCCTCCGCGAAGATCGGCTGCCGCTCCTCCAGCACCTTTTTCAGGATCGCGTCCCTGCCGATGATCCTCTGATTGCTGTAATCATAGACGATCACCTGAGCCTTGGAGAGCTTATCATAGAAGTTGTATTTGTCCCAGCCCCCGCAGCGGTAAATGAACTTCTTAAGCTGCGTATCGTTGCCGACAAAATGCAGCTTCGGGAGCATCTTCTTCGCGTCCAGCAGGTATTCCAGATCCAGCTCCTCATGGGGCAGGTAGGAGACCGCTGTTTTGTAGGAACGGTCGAAGCAGATATAAAAGAGAGCCATCCGCCGCAGCGTAATGTGTTTGACCTTATCGATATTCTCGGTCAGGGTCTCATAGTCATTGATCCCTCTGCGGTCATGCATCATGCCCTCCGGTCCTACGATGGCAGGTAAGAGGCCCAGGCCCCGCAGCATCTTGAGGTATTTTCCGGCATAATTCCCGTTGATCGCGAGAGAAAACTCATACAGGATCGCTTCCTTATCCGCCCGCAGCAGCTCCTCAGCGCTGTCTGCGATGGCCTCCGAAAGGTCCTTCGACAGGTCGAATCCATAAAGGCCGACATAACGCAGTCCCCGGAGCATCTGGATCGGATCTCTGTGGAATACTTCCCGACTATCTCCCACCGGACGCAGCAGGTGTTTATGGATATCTTTCATTCCGTCATACGGATCGACCGGGGATTTGTTCGGATGCTCCGCGATCGCTTCGCAGGTGAAGTGATATACTTCTTTAAGCTGGTCCTCCATGCTCCCGCGAAGGGTCACCACATCAGCCACGATCCCCTCGTACCGGTCTTCTATGTTCAGGTCGTCATATTCCACATACTCCGTATAGTCCATGCGGGTCGTGCGGCTTCCGAGCGGTTCTCCCTCCGGGAACATCCCGCGCACCTTGTCCTGCGGGCAATTCGTATAGAGATCCCAGTCCTGCGGACTCTCCCCGAGCTCTCCCGCAGTCACGCACTGTCCGGCATACCAGACATCGTACTGAGCATTCGTCAGCGTCTGTATGATCTTATTAACTTCCTTTGGCAATTTCATCATTGATCGTTTTCTCCAATTCTATAAAGCGTCCTGTTATCCAGCGTCCATACGCGTTCGCTAAAGGCTCCCGGTTCGGTCTTCTCGAGCACTTCCTGCATATCGTACATCTTAGCATCGATCATGTCCAGATAATGGAGCATCTCCGCTTCCGGGAAAAGAGGCTTCTTCGGGCTCCCGAATTCCGGCTCATAGTGGTGCGTCAGCATCATATGCTCCAGCAAAACCGCCTTCTCATGGGATATCCCAAGTTCGTCCGCGATCTTCTCGATCTCCCTTACTCCGAGGACCAGGTGCCCCAGCATCTTGCCTTCGAACGAGTATCCCGGAGAGATCCCCATTTCGTTGGATTCGATCTCATCGATCTTCTCGATATCATGCAGGATCACCCCTGCCATCAGCAGGTCCGGATCCAGATTCGTGTACACCTGGCAAACGCGCTCCGCCATCATAAGCATCCTTTTCTCATGATACAGCAGGCCCGCCATCTCCGCGTGATGATTCTTCTGCGCCGCCGGGTAATACATCAGCTGTTCTTTTCTCCGCTCCAGCACCGTAGTGCAAATGCTGGACAGCTCCCTGTCGGCAAACCCCGCCGCCCTGGAATATATGTAATCATACATCTCCTGGGGATCCTCCGGCGCGGCCTTGATGTAATCGTTCATATCGATCTGATCCTCAGCCCCCGTGAGTCTGATCCGCATGATCCGGAGCTGCTTCATTCCCTTCCATTCGGTCACCAGCGCCCGGATCTTGATCACATGATTCTCCTTGATGCGCTGCAGTCCCGGGATCTCCTGATCGCTGATATCCCACTTCTTGCCGCTGATCTCGCCGGTATTATCCCCGAGCAAAAGATCCAGATATGTCTTCTTGTTCGAGCCGATCTTCAGAGCAATGCTCTTGACCAAAAAAAACGACGTAATGTCTTCTCCGGCCGTAAGATCAGCAATATATCTTTCCTTCATCTACTCTTGCCTCTTTCTGTGATTTGATATCACCTATCATACCATATCCGCCCTTCTTATGCAAAATGTTTTTGGTAAATTTTGACACTTTCTGCGTTAGGGTGGCGATGAAATGCGACAAAGGTTCACTTCCATGGGTTATGGGGGGCGATGGCATGCTGCCGAACGCAGTTAGGATTCGCTAACCCGCAGATTTCCGCAATTTCTGCACCCCCTTACGCAAAATCCTCTCATTTTCAATCGTTAGTTTCGCCTAACTCTTGAACAAATGTCATGTATTGTCACATTCTTACATATATAGGCATAAATCCTGTAATCTATTTCCATTACTTCCAAAAATCACATGCCGTATCAGCCAACATCATGGAGATTCCACGAGTTAGGATTTACTAACCCTTAATTATCGATCGTTTTTTC
>JAFRLD010000205.1 GCA_017431395.1 Bacillota bacterium
AGACTCATCAAAGCCTATGACGCCATGACCGGCGTAGACGGCCTGCATGCCAGGACCGGCCAGGAAGCGGTCCTCGCGGCCTATGACCGGGGCGAGACGGATGAATTCGTCCTGCCGACCATCGTGGACGGGGCCCTGCCGGTGGCAGACGGTGATTCCATGATCATGTTCAATTTCCGTCCGGACCGGGCCAGAGAGATCACCCGTGCCTTCGTCGACGCGGACTTCGATGGATTCGAGCGAAAGATCTTCCCTTCCGACCTCTGCTATATCTGCATGACCCAGTACGATGCGACCATGCCGAACGTCACGCTGGCTTATCCGCCGGAGACGCCGGAGAACACCCTCGGGGATTACCTCTCTGAACTCGGTATGACCCAGCTCAGGATCGCGGAGACGGAGAAATACGCCCACGTCACCTTCTTCTTCAACGGTGGCGTAGAGGAGCCAAGGGAAGGCGAAGACCGGATCCTGGTCCCCTCCCCGAAGGTCGCTACCTATGACATGCAGCCTGAGATGAGCGCCCCTGAAGTCACAGAGAAGGTCCTTGAGGCGATCGCTACAGACAAATATGATGTGATCATCCTGAACTTCGCCAATGCCGACATGGTCGGCCACACCGGCGTCATGGAAGCCGCCATCAAAGCGATCGAGACCCTGGACAAATGCGTCCCGCAGATCGTAGATGCGGTCCTGGCTAAGGATGGCCAGATTTTGCTTACCGCAGACCACGGCAATGCCGATGAGATGCTGACGGCAGAAGGCAATGTCATGACCGCCCACTCCCTCTCCGATGTGCCTCTGGTCCACATAGCGAACGACCCGAAGCCGCTGGAGGAAGGCGGACGGCTCTGTGACCTGTCCCCGACCCTGCTGGATCTGATGGGGCTGGAAGCACCGGCAGAGATGACCGGAAGATCCCTTGTAAAGAAATAAGGAGCTGATACCAATGATCAAATACCGCGCATTCATACAGGTCGTGGAATCCGGGAGCATAACGAAAGCCGCTAAGGCGCTGGGCTACTCTCAGCCCGGGATCTCCTATATGATCGACTGCCTTGAAAAGGAAATGGGCTTCCCTCTCCTGGTCCGCAGCAAGGACAATGTCAAACCGACGAAGGATGGAGAGCGCGTGCTCTACCACTGCAAGCAGATCGTCAACAGCGAAGACGATTTGATGGAAACGGTCCGCGCCATCAGCGGGCTTATGGATGGTACGGTCTTCATCGCCTCCCAGAACAGCATGCTGGTCAACATCGTACCGCTGATCCTGGCCCGTTTTAACGAAAGCTTTTCGGGGGTCACGGTCAACCTTTCGGAGCTGCCTTTTCACGCGTTCGCAGAGGTCCTGCAGAGCGGCGACGTGGATCTGGGATTCATGTCGGAGGCTAAGATCAAGGGGTTCAAATTCTTCCCCCTGTTCTATGATCCCCTCTGCGTGATCATGCATAAGGATCATCCTTTCGCAAGATACGAGAAGATCCCGGCTTCCGTCCTGAACGGCTGTGACTTCATCCTGCCGACCAAAGGCTGGGACGACACGGTCCAGATGGTCCAGGACGAATACCCGTTCCAGGCCAATATCCGTTACGAAGTCGCAAGCGACACCGCAGGCATCGCCCTGACCGCCCAGAACCAAGGGGTCTATATCATGTCAAACCTGCAGACCTCCATGCTTCCGCCGGAGGTCACCCACCGGGAATTCGAAGAAGATATCTGCCGTACCATGGGCTATACGGTCAAAACGCTAAAGAACGCGACCCCTGCCCTGACGGAATTCGTCCGGATCACGGAGAGCACGGTCAAAGAGATCGTGGAGAGTGAAAGCAATCTGCTTCGCCCCATCACAGAGAAATAATCGGCATGCTCACGACCGGTACATCCGGCAGATGACCCAGGCGCTGATCGCGCCGCAGACCAGCTTCGTCACGATAAAGATAAGAACGGTAT
>JAFRLD010000206.1 GCA_017431395.1 Bacillota bacterium
CGGCAAGCAAAAAGCCTGTGACCATCCCACCTTCCGGAAGTGGAAGAAACAGGGGAGGCTCATCCCGATCTGCCCGGAGGTGTTCGGAGGTCTGCCGATCCCCAGGGAAGAGTCCCAGAGGCAGGGAGATCAGGTGGTGACCCGCAGCGGACGCGATGTGACAGAGGCGTTCGTGACGGGGGCAGAGGAAGCTTTGCGGCTTGCCGCGGAGAACGACGTGGTGCTCTGCATCCTGAAGGAGGGCAGTCCTTCCTGCGGGAGCAATGAGATCCACGACGGGACGTTCACCGGGACCAGGATCCCGGGCGAAGGCGTAGCTGCAGGATATCTGCGGGAATGCGGATTCGAGGTCTTTTCAGAGAACGAGATCGAAGAAGCGGCGGCGTTTCTGGCCGCGAATGAATAAGCAAACAGAGAGGAGAGACTAATGGCCTATTTTTATGATGAACCATCCAGAACCTTTAACGAGTACTTGTTGATTCCGGGTTATTCATCAGCGGACTGCAGAGTGGAAAATGTATCGCTGAAAACACCGGTCGTGAAATTCAAAAAAGGTGAGACACCGGCGCTCTCCATGAACATCCCGATGACATCGGCTATCATGCAGGCGGTTTCCGGGGACCGGCTCGCCATCGCGCTGGCCAAAGAGGGAGGGATTTCCTTCATCTTCGGATCGCAGCCGATCGACAGTCAGGCCGAAATGGTCCGCAGGGTCAAGAATCACAAAGCCGGCTTCGTCAGAAGCAACACGAATATCCGGCCGGATCAGACACTGTCTGACCTGCTTTTGCTTAAGGAGAGCACCGGACATTCCACCACCGCGGTCACGGAAGACGGGACCTCCGAAGGCAAGATGCTCGGACTCGTAACGAGCAGAGACTACCGGGTGAGCCGGATGAGCCCCGACACCCCGATCAGCGAGTTCATGACTCCGTTCGAGAAGCTGGTCGTCGCCAAAGAAGGCGTCACCCTTAGTGAAGCCAATGATATGTTATGGGACAACAAGCTCAACGCTCTGCCCGTCGTGGATGAGAACCAAAGGCTGGTCTACTTCGTTTTCCGCAAGGACTACGATACACATAAGGAATACAAGGATGAGCTGCTGGACGATAACAAGCGCTACGTCGTAGGCGCCGGCGTCAATACCAGGGACTATGAAGAACGTATCCCGGCGCTGGTGGAGGCCGGGGCAGACGTGCTTTGCATCGACTCTTCAGAAGGCTACTCCGAGTGGCAGGCACAGACGCTCGAGTTCGTCCGCAAGAAATACGGAGATGACGTGAAGATCGGTGCCGGCAATGTCGTCGATGGGGAAGGCTTCCGTTTCCTCGCCCAGGCAGGAGCGGACTTCGTCAAGATCGGCATCGGCGGCGGATCCATCTGCATCACCAGAGAACAAAAAGGCATCGGCCGCGGACAGGCGTCAGCTGTTATCGATGTGGCGAAGGCGAGGAATGAATACTTCAAAGAAACGGGGATCTATGTCCCGATCTGCTCCGACGGTGGCATCGTCTATGATTATCATATGACACTGGCACTGGCTATGGGTGCGGACTTCCTGATGCTCGGACGCTATTTCTCGAGATTCGATGAATCCCCGACGAACCGGCTCAACATCAACGGCACCTACGTGAAGGAATACTGGGGAGAAGGTTCCGCCCGTGCGAGAAACTGGCAGAGATACGATCTGGGCGGTGACGCTCGGATGAAATTCGAAGAAGGCGTAGACTCTTATGTACCGTACGCGGGACCGCTGAGCGACAACGTGCGCCAGTCACTGCTTAAGGTGAAATCCACCATGTGCAACTGCGGAACGATGACGATCAAGGAACTGCAGGAGAACGCCAGGATCACCCTGGTCTCCGCGACCAGTATCGTCGAAGGCGGTGCACACGATGTCATCCTCAAGGATACGACGGCAAGCAGCAATAACAGATAAGAAACAGGAGGCGATTGCGATGAAAAAAGTCTTATGTATCGGACTGGCAGCAGTGCTGGCTTTCGGAGTGATCACAATGAGTGGCTGCGGCAATAAAGAGGAGCCGGAGGAAACGACGGTGGCCACGACCACCGAGCCGACCACGACCACAGAGAAAGAAACCACGGAGGAAGTGACGTTCAAGACTCTGTACACTAAGAAAGTAGACGCTCTGGTCGATGAGTACGGCAGCGTGAACGACGGCAAGCTGGTAGATATGGACGCCGACGGAACGCCGGAGATGATCGTATATTACGGCTCCGTTCCGGATCTCACTGTGGAGATCTATACCATTCAGGATCAGAAGGCGGTCAGCGTCTATCAGGGAACCGCCGGCGTGAGATACGGCCAGACGGATGCATCCTATCAGATCTGGCTCAACGAGAGCATCAGCCCAACGGCCCTGATCCTGTTCGCATCCACGGATGAATGGGAGAATGAAACGATCTATGCCGTCAGCGTCAGTGGCGGCGCGGCATCGACCGAAGAGCTCAAGGCATCGACCGATGGTGAGAACGACGATCCGGATCGCTCCTGGCTGCAGAATGGCTCGATCAACGGAGAGTCTGTTTCCGAAGGTGACTACAACACAGAATATGAACGTCTGAAGACGGGGGCGGAGATCATCGATCCGACGGCATCCGATCTGGACAGCCTCAGATCCGCACTCACTGAATAAAGGCAATTTATGATTCAGCTTAGAAACGTTTCAAAATTTTATTATAGCAAAGGAATGATCGCTAGCGGCATCTCCAGGGTCAATCTCGATTTTGACCTTGGAGAATTTGTCGTTATTACGGGTGAATCCGGAAGCGGTAAATCGACACTGCTGAACGTGATCTCAGGGCTGGACTCCTATGAAGAAGGAGAGATGTATATCAACGGTAAGGAGACCAGCCATTACCTGGCCTCTGATTTCGAGGACTACCGAAAGAAATACATCGGCAATATCTTTCAGAATTTCAATCTGGTCAACAGCTACACCGTATATCAGAACATCGAACTGATCCTGCGGATCAACGGATACAGCAAGGAAGTCATGCGGCGTCGCGTGGACGAGATCATCGACCGGGTCGGGCTCAGCGCGTTCCGAAAGACCAAGGTCTCCAAGCTATCGGGAGGCCAGCGTCAGCGCGTCTCGATCGCCCGTGCCCTGGCGAAGGATACGGACATCATCGTTGCGGACGAGCCGACCGGAAACCTGGACAGCGAGTCCGCGGCCGGGATCGTCGCACTGCTCAGCGAGATCGCCCGGGACAAGCTCGTGATCGTCGTTACCCATAACTACGACCAGTTCGAGGCCTACGCTACGCGCCGCATCAAAATGCATGACGGCAAAGTCATCGAGAACGTGCACGTCGTTCCGATCCCGCCGGCCTCCGGGCAGCAGCATGCGGGAAGCGCCGGCAGGATGAGTACCGGGAGCGTATTGCGGCTTGGCGTGCGCAACACCTTTAATATTTTCTACAAATTCCTGCTCCTTCTGATCGTGTTCCTGTTCCTCGTGTTCTCGGTCTCTTCGCAGTACACGTCATTCGTGAACAAACAGTACGAGAACTCGATCCTGGGATATAACTCGTATTTTTATAATTATTCCAACGACCGTGTGGTCCTGAAGAAGTCAGATAAAGGTCTCTTTACCGAGGATGACTACACCGCGCTTGGCAGGATCGATAATATCAAAACGGTAGCGCCGAACGATATCCTCCTGGATTCCAGCATCTATGTCGAAGGGGACATGCTCACGGTAGAGGCATTCCCGAGGAGCATCAGCGAATTTTCCGGGGAACCGGATCTGGGAAGGCTTCCGGAGCAGCCCGGAGAAGCACTCCTTAAGGGACCGAACGACGGCTACTTCATGTCGGATGATTCGGCGGAGGCCATGCTCGATCAGAGCTTCGAGGCCTGGTTCGGGGATTCCGAAGAAATGAAGGTCACCATTGTCGGGATCAAGTACGAGCCGGTGGATGAAGCGGCGGTCAGTTACTCAGGCGAGATCTATCTCACGGATGAACAGATCCAGCAGATGCGCACGGACCTCTACAGCTCCGGCAGCACGATCATCACCACGATCAACGGCAAAGACATGGAGGCCGGTATGGGTGATTACTATTACCGGGTCATGAAATCCGATTATGTCCCGAAGGGGAATGCGGTCGTCTCAGAGGAGATCAGCAACTTCTATCTGAATGAGGAATCCCAGGACCTGAACATGAAGGCGGCGATCGGACATGATATCTCCGTGCAGGTCAGGAACATGTTCTATCAGGAGAAGATGAATCTGAAGATCTCGGATGTGTATACCGAGAAGACCTTCAAGGATAAGACCGGGGACAGCAATTACGACGAGCATGACGGGGCGATCTATATAAGCAACGAAGATTTCAGGACCCTGTTCGAGAAGGGAAATTACCAGTGTTCGGTCTACCTCGACGATCTGAAGAAGGCGGACGAGACGGTGCAGGCGATCCGGGATCTGGGCTATGTGGCCTTGCCTCTGAAAGATACCGTGGTCGGCATGGATGAGGACATCGTTTCTATGGTCGAGGTCCCGATCTCGATCCTGATCATCCTGGCGATCTTCTGTATCTCCTACATCGTCGCGGGCCTGATCCTGCGGTCGAGGTCAAGCTATTTCAGCATCCTGAGGATGCTGGGCCTCGCCAAGAAGATCATCCGGTGGATCCTCAATGTGGAGGTCCTGCTGGTGGCCAACATCGCTTATGGCATCTTCCTCATCGTCATTTCCCTCGTACGCAGGGGAGTCATAGAAATAGAGTATATGCAAACGCTGGTCCAGTTTTTGCAGATGCGTGATTACGTGATCCTGTACCTGCTCATCTGTGTGATGGCGCTTCTTATCTCAGCATGGTTCTCGAGACGGCTGTTCCGCAAGACAGCCATGGGTTCATTCAGGGAGGAGGAGTGAGTATGGTCAGATTAGAGCATGTCAATAAATACTTCTTCCGGCGGAGAAAGAACGAGATCCACGCGATCAACGATACGACCCTCAATCTGGAGGGCCAGGGCCTGATCGCGCTGCTGGGACCGTCCGGCTGCGGCAAGACCACGCTGCTGAATGCCATCGGCGGGCTGGATAAGGTAAACAAGGGTGATATTTATATCAACGGCCAGCGCATTTCCAGGCGCATGTCGGGCAAGGTGGACCAGATCCGTACCCTGAATGTGGGATACATTTTCCAGAACTACAATCTGGTGGATAATATGACGGTGTTCGATAATGTGGCAGTGGCCCTGCGCATGGTCGGCATCAAAGATAAAGAGGAGATCCGGAGCAGGGTCCATTACGTGCTCGAGAAGGTCGGCATGTACCGCTACCGGAACAGATTCGCCGATATGCTCTCCGGCGGTGAGCGCCAGAGGGTCGGCATCGCCAGAGCGATCGTGAAGAATCCGTCCATCGTCATTGCAGACGAGCCGACGGGAAATCTGGACAGCCGCAACACACTGGAGGTCATGAACATCATCAAGTCCATCGCGGAGGAGCGGCTGGTGATCCTGGTGACCCACGAAGAGAAGCTGGCGGATTTCTACGCGGACCGGATCATCCGGATCAAGGACGGCCGGGTCGTGTCCGACGAGCAAAACCTACATGCGGAGGGTCTGGACTACCGTGTCGAAAACAAGATCTACCTTAAGGACATCGCAGATCATAAGCGTCTGAATACGGGCGGATACCACATCGATTTTTATAACGAAGGCGGCACCGCAGACCTGAATATCGTGATCCGGAATGGCAACATCTACATCCAGTCCAGGTCCGGAGCAGACAATATAGAGGTGGTCGATGACCAGTCGGCGATCGAGCTGATCGATGACCACTACAGGGAGATCAGCCGGGGGGAATCGGCGGAGCAGTCGATCAGCCTGAAAACGCTGGACACCCTGAACCGAAAGAAATACACATCGATCCTGAATCCCGCCACGCTCCTGAAGCGGGGATTCCGGATGGTATCGAATTATCCGGTCCTGAAGAAGATCCTCCTGCTGGGATTCTTCATCTCCGCCGCCTTTATCACCTATGCGGTGATGATGACCTTCGGGACGCTGCACATCACCGATGACCGATTCACGACCGAGGACCGAGACTACCTGACGGTGGTCGGCAAACACATCAGTGTGGAGCAATACGAGGAGTACGAGCAAGACGAAAGCTTCGCCTACGTGATGCCCGGAAATTCGATCATCAACCTGCCGCTATCGGTGGATCAGTTCTATCAGACGAGGGATGCTATGGTCACCCTGACCGGATCCCTGTCCGACCGGGACAAGCTGAATAAGACGGAGCTGATCTACGGTAAGATGCCTCATAACAAGGACGGGATCGTCATCGACCGGATGCTTCTGAGGAACACGATCTCAGAATACATGACGGCGGAGATCGGTCTCAGTAAACCGAAGGACTTCCTCGGCCAGAAGGTGCGCGTGGAGAATTTGGGCGAGTTCACGATCACAGGGATCTGCGACCGGAAGACACCTTGTATCTATACCGATAAGTCGCTGTTCATCGAGCTGATCCTGAACGCCTCACAGGATGTGGATGAGGACATGTACATGGACGATATCGACGATATGGACGAGGAGATCGGATATGCCGGGGAACTGCTGGACTTCCAGTTAAAGACGGAGGCCGGACTCATCAAGGGCGATTGGCCGCAAGGCGACTATGAGGTCATCGTCAACGAGAAGAATATGGACGATACCGCCTATAAGATCGGTAAGGAGATCAATGTGAAGGTCAACGATCACAAGTTAAAGGTCGTCGGCTATTACATCGATCCGAAGGACAGCGATTATCTGCTGGTCAGCGCGAATACCATGCGCTACAAGGCGATCACCGAGAACAAGAACATGACGGTCTGCCCGGTGAACAAGCAGGAGAGCCTGCACCGGTTCAAGGAGGAAGGCGTCAACGTATACGATGTCTACCAGCGGAACCACGACAAGTATATGAAGGAGCAGCGGGGCTCCATGACATCCATGCTGGTAATGGCCGGCGTCATCCTGGCGATCTCGTTCATCGAGATCTTCCTGATGATCCGTGCGTCGTTCCTGTCCCGCATCAAGGAAGTCGGTGTCTACCGCGCCATTGGCGTCAAAAAACGTGACATTTACAAAATGTTCTGCGGGGAGATCATCGCGATCACGACCATCGCGAGCCTGCCCGGGATGCTGTTCATGTCGCTGATCATCAGCAGGGTCGTGAAGATGAGTGCGTTCGAGAACATGTTCATGATCAATCCGGGCGTCTGTCTGGTCTGCCTGATCGTGATCTACGGGCTGAATCTCATTTTCGGTCTGCTCCCGGTATGGCGGACGATCCGCAAGACCCCGGCAGCGATCCTGGCGAGAACGGATGTGAATTAATGGCGGAGCCTGCAAAGGCTGGACCGCCGGTACGAATATATATTTTCTGGAGGTAATCTTTATGAGAAAACTGAATTGGGCAAGTCTGGTGCTGGACCTGATCTACATTGCGCTCGGCGTAGTGTTCATCATCCGTCCGACCGGTGTGGAGAGCATTCTTTGTTACATCCTGGCTGCAGCGGTCGCGGTGATCGGACTGCTGTATCTGGCCGGATACTTCATTCAGAAGGCGGACGAGAGCGGACAGCGGGAAGGCAACGGTTTCGCGTTCGGCATACTTCTGATCATCATGGCGATCTTTATCGTGGCCAAGCAGACACTGGTGATCTCGCTGGTACCGTTCCTGTTTGGTGTCATGGTCCTGATCCGCGGACTGATGGTCATCCAGGGGATATTCATCATGCGGCGATTCGGATTCAACATCCTGATCCCGCTGATCACGGGGCTTCTGACCATGGCGCTTGGTATCTTCGTCATGCTGTTCCCCTTCGAGACGGCAGCGATGCTGTTTGTTCTGATCGGGGTCGGCCTGATCGTCGGCGGCCTCACCGGCATCGCCCAGGAGGTACTCACCTGGCACCTGGCGCGACAGCATGAGCACGAGCAGGAGCGTCGAAAGGATATGGAAGGCGTCCACAGAATAAAGGTTTATGAGCCGGAGGATGGTGCGGTAGAAGAGGCAGAAGCGGACGAAGCAGCAGTGGATGGTGAAGCGGCAGCGGAGGCGGCCCCGGCCGAAGCCCCGGCAGAGACAGAGGCAGAAGAGACAGAAGCTGCGGCAGCAGCAGAGACAGGAGAAGATAAGGCATGATCTACAACAACATACTGGAAGCTATGGGGAACACTCCGATCATCCGGCTGAACCACATGACCGGACCGGAAGACGCGGAGATCCTGGTCAAATACGAAGGCATGAACGTCGGTGGTTCGATCAAGACCCGGACCGCATTCAAGATGATCGAAGAGGCGGAGAGGAGAGGCCGGCTGAATAAGGACTCCGTGATC
>JAFRLD010000207.1 GCA_017431395.1 Bacillota bacterium
GGCAGCGGATATTACGAATTTGACAGTACACAGAATTTTGCCAGCCTTTGCGCAGACGGCAGCTTCAAGGTGTACAAAGAGCTGGGCACGACCGATACATCCAATAAGAACTCTCTGAAGCATGGACAGTTCTTCCCGTATAACGATCTTGACCCATCGAAGTTTGCCAAGGTTAATCCGGAGAACCTCTATAACGCGGAGGTGAAGGAACTGTCCGATAAGGATCCCAGAAAGCACGAGAAGATGTATCTCGTGCAGAAACCGGATTATTACTTCGGCGTGGAGATCGAAGCATCGTTCGTCCAGACACCGAACGGCCATGACGCCTGGGGCCATGACATCATTTACGAGTTCACGGGCGATGACGATTTCTGGCTCTACGTAGACGGGGAGCTGGTCATCGATTTGGGCGGCATCCATAGCGCCCTTCCCGGCAGCGTCAATTATTGCACCGGGGAAGTGAAAGTGAATGGGACGAAGACCACGCTGAAGCAGCTCTTCGAGTCAAACTACAGGACCCGCGGGCTCTCCGAGAATGAGATCAAGCAGAAGATCGACGAACTCTTCGTGAAAAATGCCAAGGGACAGTACATCTTCAAGGATTACTCCACGCATACCATGAAGATCTTCTTCATGGAGCGGGGCGGCGGCGCGTCGAACCTGCATATGCGCTTCAATCTCTCCTCCGTGAAGTCCGGACAGATCCTGCTGAACAAGCAGCTCTCCGGCACGGATAAGAAAGACTATAAACTGGCGGAATACGCTTACCAGATCTGGTATCAGGCACACGATAAGAACGGACTTGCCAAGTGGCACCGTCTGAACGAAAAAACCGATACCGGCAGCAACATCAATGTGAGCTACCAGAACACGAACATACCGGCCAAGTATGCGAGCTCATTCACCCCGGCGGGCGGGCATACGGAATATAAGGATGTCTATTTCCTGACCGCAGGGCAGACCGTCGCGGTCTCCGTTCCGAAAGATGCGCTCCAGTATCGCATCGTGGAATGCGGCGTGAATACGCAGGTCTACGATAAGGTCAAGGCGAACGATGCCGCGATCGAACCCGAGACGACTCCGGATACAGGGCGTGCGAACTTCGAAACCGCCCCGGCCAAGGTGTCAGAGAGACAGAGGGTCGTCTTTGACAACCACGTAAGCGATGCGGCGAAGAGGACTCTGACGATCAGCAAGAAGCTCTACGACCAGGACAATAAGCCGATCACGGATGATCCGACCGGTTTCAACTTCCGCCTGTATCTGGCAGGTGAAAACGATACGGATCTTGAAGTAGCGAGCCTGCAGGACTACTGCGTGAAAGACCCGAAGGGGAATTACTGCAAATGGGATGCGGAGGCACAGGAATTCAAGTCTCTGGGCAAGAGCGATTTCGCGAAGCTGACGGCCCGTGAGAAGCTCGATGCGACGTTCCAGACCTCCTTCAACGGTTCGATCTCCAAGATCCCGGCGGAGTATCGCGTCGAGGTGCGGGACCTGCTGGTCGGAACCAAGTTCAAGATCGAGGAGAGACCTTCCGAGATCCCGGCAGGATACAAGCTGATCGGATACGTTCGTGAAGGAAATTCCTACATCACACAGGATGGTCAGGACAACATCGGAACGATCCGTGAGAATGAGTCGCCGGCCATTGAAGTCCACAACCGTCGCGGCTTCGGGCTGACGGTGAACAAAGCCTGGTCCGACGCAAGCTTCATGGAATCCCACGGAGATGTCTATTTCGGCATCTATGTGAATGGCAAGCTGCTGGATGGCTCTGTGCAAAGGCTGGCCCACCCCGCCAAAAAAGTCTATTACTACTTCGATGAGCTGCAAAGGGGCGCGACCCTTGCAGACTACGATATCCGTGAGGTGACCCTGGAAGGGGATCATACCGTGGATGAAGATACAGGTATAGTAACTCCGGCTGAGGACTGCCAGATCACACCGATCGATGAAGGCGGCATCTTAAGGATCACGGCGAAAGCCAAGGAAGATGAGAAGCCAGGGATCTTCGACTATGCGGTATCCTATGCAGCAGGCAAGGTGGGCGGAGCAGCGCACAATGTCCGGTCGGATACAGTCACCAACTCGCGTCACGGGATCCGTCTCGTGAAGCAGGACTGGAACGGTAATGGACTGGCCGGGGCCATGTTCCGGCTGACAGACTCCGCGGGCAGCCCGATTGGAGCCGGGACGTATACCTCAGAGGAGGATGGCCTGATCACGATCGCCTATGTGAATGTAGGTACGGAGTATATCATTACCGAAAACAAGGCACCATCCAATGCTACGGGGCGCTACTGCGCAACGGATAAGCCGATGAAGTTTAAGCTTCGCAATGATGGCAGCGTGAAGATCACCGGGGATGGCGGCGGCTACTGCGTCGCAGTACAGGGAAGCGGCAGTGACATGCCTACCATCATCATCAAAAACAGACCGCTCACGCTGACTGCCGTGAAACAGGGGGTCCGCGGAGACGGCCATACGGAATTCCTTTCCGGCGTTCATTTCGCTCTGTATCGCGAGGTGACCGTGGACGGAGTCACCAGCATGGACTTCGCGCCGATCGCAGGGTTCGAGGACCTCGTCACGGATGGACGGGGCGTGATCCCCGGGATCGATCAGATGCTGGAGCCGGGCGCATATTATATAAAAGAAAAGGCAGCTCCGGCCGGCTATGATAAGATGCCGGAGAAGGCGATCCGGTTTACGATCAGCCAGACCGGGCTCATCAGAGTGAACAACACGGGGACCGGAAGCTCTGAGCTGTCCTCGAGAGTGCTTGCGGATGGGACGATGTCTTATACGCTCACCCTGTGGAACGGTCAGAAGACCCCCGCACCGACCGGCGTCGATCAGCGACATATGCCTTATGTGTGCATGTTCCTGCTGGCTCTGCTTCTTCTCAGCGTCATGCTGTTCGGCAGACATCAGAGGAAGGCATCAAAAGTTGTTAAATAAATAACAGGTTTTGTATTTACATTGATACCTATTCGTCGTAAAATAAGAATGATATGAAGTTCACAAGGGAACGGAGGTAAAGGTATGTACAAAACCTCACAGCTGTACGAAAGGTACAGGGAAAAACTGATCACGGCGGAAGAAGCCGCCGAAATGGTCCATAATAACAGCAGGATCCACTTCGGATTGGGGTTAGGCACAGTTAAGGATATTGATAAAGCACTGGCGAAGAGGGCGGATGAACTCTGGAACGTAGAGATCATCAGTACCGTTGGTGTGAGGAGCACGCCGTTCGAGACCTATCTGGCTACGGACAGCAACGACCAGGTCCGGTTCTCCTCAGCACACTTCAGCTCCTTCGACCGGGAAATGAGCAAAAACGGCCGTTGCTGGTACATGCCGATGATGTTCAATGAACTTCCGGTCTACTGGCAGCACAACAATGCCGGCGTAGATATTGCTTTCTTCCAGGTGGCACCGATGGATGAACACGGCAACTTCAACATCGGTCCGCAGGTCGCAGATATCTGGGGCGTCATCAAGAGCGCCAAAAAAGTCATCGTAGAGGTCAACGAGAACATGCCGATCGCCCACGGGCATCAGACACAGCTCAACCTCTATGGTATTGACTATGTTGTTGAGGGGTCGAACTCTCCGATGGATGAGCTGTTCAACAAGCCGCCAACGAAGGTCGATAAATATATCGCTGAATATGTCGTATCCCAGATCCAGTCACACAGCACGCTGCAGCTGGGGATCGGCGCCCTGCCGGGCTGCATAGGCTCCATGCTGGCGGATTCGGATGTGAGAAATATCAATGCGCACACCGAGATGTTCGTAGATGCTTATGTGGATCTGTTCGATGCAGGCAAGCTGACCGGAAACAAGCCGGTGGACAAGGGCAAAGCGGTCTACACCTTCGCCGGAGGAACCAAGAGACTCTACGATTTTATCGACGACAATCCGATCTGCTGCAGTGCGCCTGTCGACTATGTCAATAACATTGCGACCGTCGCTAAGATCGACAACTTTATCTCGGTCAACAGCTGCATCCAGGTCGACCTCTACGGGCAGGTCTGTTCTGAATCGGCCGGCGCCCAGCAAGTCAGCGGTACCGGCGGACAGCTGGACTTCGTCCTCGGAGCCTACGCGTCGAAGGGCGGCAAGAGCTTCCTCTGCACACCATCGACCAGAACCCTGAAGGACGGCAGCCGGGAATCCCTGATCAAGCCGATGCTGACCGAAGGAAGCATCGTCACGACACCGAGAACGGCGACCAACTTCGTCGTTACCGAGTATGGCATCGCTAACCTTAAGGGCAAGAACACCTGGGAGAGGGCAGAGCTCCTGATCAACATCGCGCATCCGGATTTCCGTCAGGAACTCATCGAAGCAGCTGAGAGAATGGGTATCTGGAAGAACACCAGTAAGATCAGCCTGTAATGTAGATCATGAGAGGCATATCGCATTCGTGTGATATGTCTCTTTTTTTTTGCGGGGGAGAATCTGTGTTGGATGCGGAGTTCCATGGACGCAATGTGTTTCGTGCGAAAACGACCATTCGCGATTCGCCTTACGGAGAGCGACCCGGATCGCGAATTCGCCGTTTTTCAGGGTCAAGCTGGAGTACGCCACGGTCGGTCCAGCCTTTGCATGGAGAAAGCATTCGCGATTCAACCCCTCGTGAGCCGTGATAATCGCGAAGCGTCGTTTACTTATCATTCTCCGAATGTGCTCTCAGCCTCAGCGAGAAGGTGTTTTCGCGATTTGGCCCTCCTATAGAAGCACTTATCGCGAAGTGTCGTTTTTCGACATTGCTCGGCTGGCGGACCAGCGGACGACCCGGGCAACCAGAAGCGATAGGTGGACCTCAATTAAAAAACTGCCACACTTAGTGCGGCAGTCCCATGCCTTTATCTTAACAGCGGTGCCAAAGGCCCGAGCAGGCCGGCGTCATTGCCGAGGCTGGCAAGGCGAAAATCCGTTTCGCGGGACGCATGGAATACTTGCCGGCGGTAGGCTTCCCGGATCCCATCCAGCAGATAGTCTCCGGCGGCGGCCACGCCGCCTCCGATGATGAACAGCTCCGGATCGACGACGGATGCAATGGATGCGAGTCCCTGTCCCAGCGTATCAAAGAAGAATCCGGTGATACGTTCGGCGAGGGGATCCCCAGCCTTGGCGGCATCGAAAAGATCCTTCGCCTGAGGTTCCGCGACATCACGCAGAACAGATTCCGTATCGAATGCTTTCAATGCAGCGCGGGTGATCCGTGCGATGCCGGAGGCCGATGCGTAGTGTTCCAGGTCGGAACACATCGGGACGGACGGATCTTTCCCATGGATCATCTGAAGGAAATCCGTGTCCGGGCGGACCGGCATATGTCCGACTTCACCGGCAGCCCCGAACGCGCCCGTAACGATCTCTCCTCCGGAGATGATGCCTCCGCCGATCCCGGTCCCAAGGGTGATCATGACAGCGCTGCTGACTGCGCGCGCGGTCGAACCCGAGCCCGCGTCAGAACCCGCACCCGAACCTGTGTCCATATCCGCATCCGCACCATCGACCTCTGAGCCGAAGTAGAGCTCTCCCAGAGCCGCCGCGTTCGCATCATTGCAGACATAGATGTTCTCGATCCCGGTCAGTGACTGAAGCTCCGCATCCGGATAGTAGATCTTCCCGCGCCAGCCAAGATTCACGCAGCCTACAACGGGAAACCCCTGCTCTGTTTTCGACAGGACGGGCCCCGGAACACCCATACCTGCGCCACGGATCTGATCCAGTGGGACATCGGCTTCGTCTGCAAGTTTTTTTATCGCATCCGCTATGTCCGGCAGGATGTTCACGCCGCTGTCTTCCGTTCTTGTGGGGATCACTGTGCGGCGGATCAGTTCGAGAGAAGTCTCTCCGCCTGTGCGGAACAATGCCAGCTTGACGGTCGTTCCGCCCACATCGATACCGAGCCAGTTCGCTTTATCATTTGTTTTCATGCTCATAAGACACACCTCGCTTCAGATAAGTTATTGTATCATAGCTGTATGTGTCCCACAAGAAACCGATTTGACATCGTATGAAGATGCGATATACTTAAAACGAGAGGAGTCTGCATCCGATGAAAAAAACAGACAGGAACATCATCATCAACCCGATGACAAGAGGATATATACAGATCTATACCGGCGACGGCAAAGGCAAGACGACGGCGGCACTGGGGCTTGCCATGCGAGCGGTCGGGGCAGGGCTTAAGGTCTACATCGGCCAGTTCGTCAAGGAGATGGAGTACAGTGAGATCGGCGTGATCCGGGAGCAGCTTCCGAAGATCACGGTGGAACTGTTCGGAAATGAAGCAGGGTGTATCATCGACCGGGAGCCGTCCGAAGAGGACATCCGGTCCGCGCAGCAGGGTCTTGCCCGTGCAAAGGCTGTGCTGACCGGCGGTGAATTTGACCTGGTGATCCTCGACGAGCTGACGATCCCGATCGCGTTTGGCCTGATCACTACGGAAGCGGTGCTGGACCTTGTGAAGGATAAACCCGAAAACGTCGAACTGGTGATCACAGGCCGGAACGCACCGCAGGAACTGATCGAAGCGGCGGATCTGGTCACGGAAATGAAGGAGATCAAGCATTACTACCAGGAGGGCGTTCTGTCCCGGCGCGGCATCGAATGCTGATGGAGGAGGATCCATGGCAAGATTTGATATCAAACTGACGGAAGAAGCGAAAGCGGCGGCGGAGGCGCTGGCGGCCGAGGGCAAAGACCTGCGGTTCGCAGTCACCAGAAGCGGTTGCTGCAGCATAGCCGTTTCGATCTATCCGGATGCGGAACGGATGGGAGATCATGTGATGGAGGTGGACGGGATCCACATCCTGAGCCGGGACGAATACCCGGAGCTGCAGTGGAGCGGCACTATAGATTACAAAGCGAAGGGCCTGCACAAAGGGTTCTCGTGGAAATAAGCAGAGAAAAACAGGCAGTGAAAGGAGCTGGAATAATGTCATTTGGAACTATTATACTGATCGTAATTTTAATCCTTCTCGTGGGGATCATCGTGCGAAACGTGAGGATCGTACCGCAGCAGCATGAGTATGTGATCGAATTTCTTGGCAAGTATCGCAAGACCTGGGGCGCGGGCCTGCACATCAAGATTCCGTTCCTCGAAGCGATCGTCAACAAGATCTCATTAAAAGAACAGACGCTGGACTTTCCCCCGCAGAACGTCATCACGAAGGATAACGTCACGATCACGGTAGATTCCGTCGTGTTCTCAAGGGTGTTCAGTTCGAAGGACTACACCTACGGCATCGAGGACGCGCTCTATGCGTTGGAGAATCTGACCGCGACCACGCTTCGTAACATTCTGGGCGAGATGGAGCTCGACCAGACATTGTCCTCCCGGCAGGAGATCAACGCTAAAATGGAAGCGATCCTGGATGCGGCTACGGATCCCTGGGGCCTGAAGGTGACCCGTGTCGAGATCAAGAACATCAATCCGCCGAGGGACATTGAGGAAGCCATGGCGAAACAGATGAAGGCAGAGCGTGAGAAACGTCAGGCCGTACTCGAAGCGGAAGCGCACAAGGAATCCGTCATGCGCAGAGCGGAAGGTGACAAAGAGGCGAAGATCATGGCAGCTCAGGCGGAGATGGAGGCCAAGATCGCGATCGCTAAGGGCGATGCGGAAGCCATCCGTCTGACCTATGAAGCCCAGGCGACCGGTCTCAAATACCTGTCTCAGGCGAATATCCAGGAGAGCGTGCTGCGTCTGCGCGGCATCGATGCCTTAAAGGATGTGGCGGATGGCCGGGCGACGAAGATCTTTATGCCAACGGATCTCAGCGATGTCGTTTCTGTCATAGGCGCCATCGGGGAGACCCTCGGTGTGGGCGATGCGGAGCCGGTCGATAAGGAACCAAAGGCTGTACCGCTCCCTCCCGAAGACCCCTGTCACGGAGACAACTCGTCTAAGATCACCCAGGAGATCAACGCACAGCAAAGAGGAGACTGGCTGAAAACACACCTAACGAAGTGAAGATAACCGGCATCCGATGCCCATCGCCAAAAACCGGCATCCGGGGCACGCCTACCGGTCCTCTTTCATCAACGAGGTCGATAGCCAGACACCGCCCAGTGTGACGGCAAGACCGAGGACCGTATACCAGCCCCAGAGATCCCCCATGAAAATGATCCCGCAGACGACACCGATGATCGTCGAGAGGCTGCCTACCACGTTGGTCGCCAGGGCAGCGGCCACATATTGCAGCAGCCAGTTATAACAGAAGTAAGAGGCGAAGGCACAGAATACGCTGAGGAACAGCATGTGCCCCAGAAGCACGCCATCGCTGAACGGGGTCAGGAACGTTTCCTTGAGCGGGTGCCCCTGCCACAGGGCGATCAGATTGAACAGAACAGCGCCTTCAAAAGCCATGATAGCGGTCACAGATGCCGCGTCGAAGCTTTCGGAGGCCTTTTTGCTGCTAAGGGAATACATACTGGCGCAGACGACACCCAGCGTCATGCAGAGCATACCAGTGCGGGTTCCTCCCATGGAGAAGGTGGGAGAGAAAAAGGTCGCGATGATCACACCGACGAAAGTGATCAGAAGGCTGAGCACCAGCTTCAGATCCGCGCGGTGATGAAACAAAAGGATCCCCAGGATCAGGGTCATGCTTGGGATCGAGGCCACGAAAATGGCGCTGGTGGAAGCCGAGGTCAGTTTGATCCCGTAAGCTTCGCAAATGGAATAAGCGCAGGGCTCGAACAGTCCTGCGAGAAATAAAAAGGCCGTGTTCCGGCCATGGCCGCGTATGCGGATCCGGACCTTCCCGGCAGCGATCAGCACCAGAAAAAGCAGTGCCGTGATCGTCCAGCGGGCAGCCAGTACCTGCATGGGGGCCATCTTTTTTAAAAGGATCGCCAGCGACAGGAATGCGACGCCCCAGCCGATGGATATGATCGCAATCAGGAATAATGATTTTGTCAGGTCTTTCTCGTGCATCGGTTCTACTTTATCATCTGGTCGATCGCTTTGTTCAGGCGTTCAATAGCTTCCTCATCGTTTTCCTCCACTGCATCGACGATGCAGTGTTCGATGTGATCCTTCAGGATGATCCGGCTGACGGAATTCAGCGCGGACTGGACGGCGGCCAGCTGGATCAGGATCTCCGAGCAGTCCCGGTCATCCTCCACCATCTTTTTGACAGCATTAAGATGCCCCGCTGCTCTGGCGATCCGGTGGACGACAGCCTGCCGTTTCTCAGGATCATGGTGGTGGCCGTGGGAGTGCCCGTGATCGTGGGAATGTCCGTGATCATGCGTATGCTCGTGCGTATGTGTATGCTCGTGGTCGTGGTTATGTTCGCTCATAGGATCTCCTGTTTCACAATGCTACTCTTATCATATCAGATTTTGCGGATCAGGCAAGCCCCTGTGGGGGTTGACAAATAAAGACATATGGTTTACGATTTACCCATGGTAACGAACAGACAGTTTACGAAGACAACATACATGGCCCTTTGCGGACTCTTCGCCGCCATGATGGCCATTTGCTCGCTTATCTCGATCCCGCTCGGGTTCACTCCGGTGCCGGTCAATCTGGCAACCTTAGGAATGTTCCTGGCCGGGGGATTGCTCGGGAAAAAACACGGAACGATCGCAATAGCCGTTTTCGTCCTGGTCGGTGCTGTAGGCATCCCGGTTTTCTCGGAGTTTCGCGGAGGGTTCAGCGTTCTCGCCGGACCGACCGGGGGATATATCATCGGATACATCTTAGGAGCATTCCTCGTCGGGCTTCTGATCGAGAAGCTGCTGGCGGGGAGATCGCCCAGGCCGGTGGAGGGGATGACCCGCACAAGGGAACTCCTGAGCTGTGCGGCCGCTATGGTCGCAGGCCTTATTGCATGCTATCTGCTCGGGACGATATGGTTCATATTCACGACGCATACGGGGATCTGGGCAGCCCTGATCTCCTGTGTATTCCCGTTTTTACCAGGGGACGCCCTGAAGATCATAGCAGGCGCGATCCTTGTGCAAAAGCTGAGACATCTTTTGTAGAACATCCGGCACGAATGGATCTAGTCATAGAAAAACCGGCCACTTCTGGCCGGTTTTTCTCGTCATCATTATCATTTACTATTATGTAGGAGGTTGTTCCGGAAGTGGATCTCGCTTCGTTCGGGCCGTTTGTATGGGGAATGAGAAGAAGAAGTGTATAGGTGTGTGTTTTGTGGTTTGGCCCTTCGAGATTCACTTCCTCAGCTTGGGTGTTCTCCCTTGCTGTGACTATATAGTAACAGGGAAATATGCTGATTTCGGGGAGCAAATGTGAAGATTTGTTGAAGACAGGATGATGAAACCAAGGTTGCCAGATCGAAAGCAGGGGTTTACAATGGAGGATATCAAAAGTAACGTGAGACCTGCCTTACAGGTGAGGAGATAAAAATGAGCGTCAGAGATTCGGTGCTTGAAGCACTGCAGCAGGAGCAAGGAAGCTACCTTTCCGGAGAGAAACTTTCGGAGGAGCTTAACGTATCCCGGGCTGCCGTCTGGAAGGCGATCAAAAGCCTCCGGGAGGAAGGCTACCGGATAGATGCGGTGACCCGCCGGGGATACTGCCTGCGTGATTCGGAGGCCCCGCTCACGGAGAAGGAGATCCGCAGCTTCCTGCCGGTCAGATACAGGAACAATGGCATCTATGTCTATGAAGTGACCGATTCCACCAACAACCGGGCCAGAGAGATCGCCATAGGGGCAGATCCCGATCATCCGGCCGGTCCGGGGGAGGAGAGCGGAGCCGCGGTCATCGCTCTGCAGCAGTCGGCGGGCAAAGGCAGGCTCGGCCGCAGTTTTTTCTCCCCGAAAGAGGGGATCTATCTGAGCATCATCGTCAAACCGAAATTCGATCTGACGAGATCCGTGCTGGTCACGGTAGCGACAGCAGCTGCTGTGGCGGAAGCGGTCGATAAAATCTGCGGTCAGAAAACGGAGACACAGATCAAATGGGTCAACGATGTATATCTGGACGGGAAGAAGATCTGCGGGATCCTGACCGAAGGGATCACAGATTTTGAGAGCGGTCAGATCGATCACGTTGTCATCGGCATTGGGATCAACACGACGCTCGATGGTTTCCCGGAAGACCTGCTGCAGGTAGCAGGAGCGGTCAGGGGCGATTACTCGAAATCCGCTTTGGCGGCGGAAGTCATCACCCGTGTACTGGATTATACGGAAGACCTCGAAGCACGGGAATTCATGAAGACCTATAAAGAGAAGAGCTTCCTGATCGGACGGGATGTGAAGGTGTTCAAAGGCGTCTACCGGACGTCTCCGGAAGAAGACCTGTCAGGGATCCCCGCCCGCGTGCTGGGGATCAGCGAAGATGGCGGGCTCGATGTCATCTACACAGACGGCCGCAGGGAGACGTTGGTGACAGGGGAAGTAACGATTCGAACATAAGGAAGAGAATGAGATATATCTTAAGCTATTACAGGAATTATATCCCGTTCATGTTTCTCATCATGGCATTTCTGTTCGGACAGGCTATGTGTGAACTGGCCCTGCCCGGGTATATGTCTGATATCATCAATAACGGGATCGTCAAAGGGGATCTCGCCTATGTGAAGGGGATGGGATCCATTATGATCGCGGTATCCGCCGCCGCCATGATATGTGCGATCGGCGGAGTCTTTTTCGCGTCCTGGTCTGCGGCGAGGATCGCGAGAAACATCAGGAGTGCCCTGTTCCGAAAGGTCATGGCGTTTTCTGCCGCGGAGATGGACCGCTTTCAAACGGCCTCATTGATCACGCGCTCGACCAACGACATCCAGATGGTCCAGCAGACGACGATCATGTTCCTGCGAATGGCTATGTTTGCGCCGATCATGGGGATCGGCGCAGTCTATAAAGCACTTCATACCAGCGTATCCCTTTCATGGACGGTCGGGGTGGCACTTGGCGTGATCATCTGCATCATGGGGATCGCGTTTTTCGCGGTGCTCCCGAAATTCAAGGTGCTCCAGTCGAAGCTGGACCGGCTCAACCTGATCATGAAGGAGCGGCTCGCCGGGATCCTCGTGATCCGCGCATTCACTACAGAGCGTCAGGAGGAGCATCGTTTCGATGAGGCGAATCTGGACCTGACCGGGATCAATATTTTCATTAACCGCGCCATGTCGTTTCTCATGCCGTCGCTGATGTTCGTCATGAATGCGATCAGCGTCCTGATCGTCTGGGCTGGTGCGCACCTCATCGAGGCGGACAAGCTGCTCATCGGGGATATGCTTGCCTATCTGCAGTATGCGATGCACGTGATCATGTCCTTCCTCTTTGTGACGGCTATGTTCATCCTGCTGCCCAGAGCGATCGTGTCCGCGCAGAGGATCAGCGAGGTCCTTGGAACGGAGCTTTCGATCAGGGACCCGGACCAGCCTTTGCAGCTGCCGGAAACAGAGGAGTCTTCGGAACAGGCTGGACCGGCTAATGCGAGAGGGCTGGTCGAATTCCGCCATGCCGGATTCGCTTATCCGGATGCGGAGAACAATGCCTTGACGGATATCGACTTCAATGCGGAACCGGGACAGGTGACGGCCATCATTGGCGGAACGGGCAGCGGCAAATCGACGCTCATCCAGCTGATCCCGCGGTTTTATGATGTGACGGAGGGGCAGGTCCTGGTAGACGGCGTCGATGTGAGGTCGGTTTCCCAGCATGACCTGCGGGAGAAGATCGGGCTGGTGCCCCAAAAAGGTACGCTCTTTTCCGGAACCATCGCCAGCAACCTGAGGTATGGTGATGAGAAGGCGGATGAGGCAGACCTGGTCAGGGCCGCGGAGATCGCTCAGGCGATGGAATTTATCGAGAAGAAGGAAGCCGGCTTCGAGGAGCCGGTGGCCCAGGGCGGGACCAATGTGTCCGGCGGCCAGAAACAGAGACTTTCCATCGCGCGGGCGCTTGTCAAAAAGCCCGAGATATATATCTTTGACGATAGTTTCAGCGCGCTGGATTTCACGACGGATAAAGCTCTGAGAGCTGCTCTGAAAAAGGCGGCCGGCGGGAGCACGATCATCATCGTTGCCCAGAGGATCAATACGATCCTTGACGCGGACCAGATCATCGTTTTGGACGAAGGCCGGATCGTCGGCAAGGGGAACCATCGGGAGCTCATGGCAAGCTGCCGAGTCTATCAGGAGATCGCCAGATCCCAGCTTTCGGATGAAGAACTTGCCCGTTACGGGGCGGGGCAGTCCGCCGGTGCTTCAGAATCTTTCGGAGAAAGGGGGCGGTCCGATGGCAGATCGTGACATGAAGAGACCGGCTCCGGGCGCGCGCGGTCCGCGCCGCAGAGGACATGGGGGCGGACGTGGCGCAGCTATGATGCCGGGAGAGAAAGCGAAGGACTTCAAGGGCACGATGAAGACCCTGTCGGTCTATCTGAAGCCGCATGCCCTGAAACTTGTGATCGTGCTTGTCTGCGCAGTCGCGAGCACACTCTTTAACATCGTTTCACCGGCGATCCTGGGACTTGCCACCGATAAGGTCGTGGAAGGGATCCGGGGCAGCGGTGTGGACTACCATGCTTTGCTCATGATCCTCGGCGTGCTTCTGGCGCTTTATGGCCTGAGCCTGCTGTTCGGTGTGCTCCAGGGCTGGATCATGGCCGGGGTGTCGCAAAAGGTGATCTATACTCTGCGCGATGAGATGTCGAAGAAACTGAACCGCCTTCCCCTGAAATACTTTGACGGGACGACGCATGGAGAACTGCAGAGCCGGATGGTGAACGATATCGAAACGGTCAACCAGGCTCTGTCCACCAGCCTGACCCAGATGATCACAAGTTTCGTAACGCTTGTGGGGATCCTGATCATGATGATCCGGATCAGTTTCCTGATGACATTAGCAGCCCTGCTCGTGATCCCGGCGTCCATGCTGGTCATCCGGGTGGTGGTGGCCAAGTCACAGGGCCATTTCAAGCGTCAGCAGGAATACCTCGGGCACGTCAATGGGCACGTAGAAGAAATGTATGGCGGGCACGATGTCATCCGGGCTTTCAATCAGGAGGAGATGACCATCGAGCAGTTCGAGGAGTTCAATGACAGACTTTGCGAATCCGGCTGGAAGTCCCAGTTTCTGTCCGGTCTCATGATGCCGATGACGATGTTCATCGGGAACCTGGCGTTCGTGATGGTCTGCCTGCTCGGCGGATATTTCGCCATCATCGGCAGGATCTCCATCGGGGATATCCAGGCGTTCATCCAGTACGTCCGCAGCTTCAACCAGCCGATCACCCAGGTGGCGAACATCGTGAACCTGCTCCAGTCTACGGCCGCCGCGGCGGAGCGGATCTTCGAGCTGATCGAGGAAGAAGAGGAGCTGGATCCGGCGGTGGACCAGGAGCCTGCAAAGGCTGGACCGGCGCAGGCAGGTGAAGCGAAAACCGGACCGGCGCAGGCAGAAGAAGCCCAGGCGGAGAACGGAGCCGCCCATGCGGTCCGCGGAGAGGTCTGCTTCGACCATGTCTCTTTCGGATATGAAGAGGACGCTCCGGTCATCCACGATTTCTCGTTTACCGCATACCCCGGCCAGAGCATCGCCATCGTTGGACCGACCGGTGCGGGCAAGACGACCATCGTCAAGCTGATGATGCGGTTCTATGAGCTGAACAGCGGACGGATCCTGGTGGACGGCAAAGACATCCGGGAGTATTCCCGGCAGGAGCTCCGGCAGATGTTCGGTATGGTCCTGCAGGATACCTGGCTGCACAGTGGCACCGTGCGCGAAAATATCCGCTATGGACGGATGGACGCGAGCGACAGGGAAGTGGAGAACGCAGCCAAAGCGGCCCATATCGATTTCTTCATCCGGACACAGCCAAAAGGTTATGATCTGGAGATCAACGAGGAAGCGAACAATATTTCCGCCGGTCAGAAACAGCTGCTGACCATAGCGAGAGCGATCCTTTCGGATTCACCGATCATGATCCTGGATGAGGCCACGAGCTCGGTCGATACCCGTACAGAACAGCAGATCCAGAACGCGATGGACCGCTTGATGAAGGGCAGAACCAGCTTCGTTATCGCGCATCGCCTATCTACGATAAAAGGTGCAGACCATATTCTGGTCATGGATCACGGCGACATCGTAGAACAGGGGAGCCATGAGGAGCTGCTCGCCAGAGACGGCTTCTATGCGAAGCTGTATAATAGCCAATTTGTAGAATGATTCTTATTGCACTTTCTTAGTCCAGTTTGTATAATTGGGTTAAAGATAGGAAAGGAGGCCAATTATGGCAGAGATCACGATCACTAAAGAAAACTTCGAACAGGAAGTTCTGAAATCCGATATTCCGGTATTAGTCGACTTCTGGGCTGTCTGGTGCGGTCCGTGTCAGATGGTGGCACCGACGCTCGCAGAGATCGCCGAGGAGAAAGAAGGGGAGCTTAAGGTCGGCAAGGTCAATGTCGATGAGCAGCCGGAGCTCGCGCGGCAGTTCGGCATCATGAGCATCCCGACGATGATCGTCTTCAAAGGCGGAGAGCCGGCGGCGAAGACCGTCGGCGTCCAGCCAAAGGAAGACATCCTGAAACTGCTGTAAACCTGCAGTCAGCTTCGGATCTCGTTCAGTAGTTCTCTGAAATGCGGAAGAGAGTTAATGATCGTGTCGTACGAGACGCAGTAAGCGATCCGCACGTAACCGGGGCAGGCGAATGAGCTTCCCGGCACGATCAGAATGTGGTATTTCTTCGCGAGCGCGCAGAATGCCACGTCGTCATCGATCGGAGATTTGACGAACAGATAGAACGCACCTTCCGGTTTCGTACATTCGTATCCGATTTCAGACAGGCCCTCGTAGAGGGCTTTTCTGTTGCGGTCATAAGCGGCGATGTCCGTGGAGCAATCGATGCAGCGGGCGCAGGCACGCTGGATCAGGGTCGGGGCGTTGACATACCCGAGCACCCGGTTGGCAATATTGGCTGCCGCCGCTGCGTTTTCGAAATCATCGATCTCCGAGGGGATGACCAGATAGCCTATCCGCTCGCCCGGAAGTGACAGGGACTTGCTCCAGGAATACCCGACGATGGTATTGCGGTAGAACTTGGTCACATAGGGGACTTCGACGCCGTCGTAGGCCAGCTCACGGTAGGGCTCGTCGGAAATGATGAAGATCGGTTCGCCGTACATCTTAGAGCATTTCTCGAGAATGGCCGCCAGGGTGGTCAGGGTCTCTTTCGAGTAGACGACACCGGTCGGATTGTTCGGTGAGTTGATGATGACCGCCCGGGTCTTCTCTGTGATCATGCTCTGCATGACCTGCAGGTTCGGCTGGAAATTTTCCGTATTGGCCGGGACCGCGCGCAGGACCGCTCCATGGTTCTTGGCATAGTTCCCGTATTCTACGAAGTAAGGCGCGAAGGCCAGGATCTCTTCGCCCGGATCCACCAGCGCCTTGATCGCCACGTTCAGGCCGCTGGCTGCGCCGACGGTCATGATGATGTTCTGCGAGGTGAATGATGTCCCGTGCAGCTTGTTCAGGTGCTCCGCCACGGTGCTCCGCACATCCTCGTAGCCGCTGTTGCTCTGGTTGTATCCGTGGATCAGCAGGGTGTCTTCCTCCTCCAGGATGTCCCGGATCGCCTGGTTGACTTCGGCAGGCGCCGGAACGCTGGGGTTGCCCAGACTGAAATCATAGACGTTTTCTTTACCGAACTGCTCCGCCATACGGGCGCCTTCTTCGAACATGGCGCGGATCGCGGAATTTCCCTCCACATAGGGGATCATGTTTTTCGCTGTCATAGTGGTTTCCTTTCTGCAAAAGCTGGTCCAGCCTTTGCACTAATATCTATAGTCGAAGACGCGGGTGGTCTTTTTCTCACTGCGCGGAAGATCTCCGACCTCTACAGCCTTCGGGACGACGCCTACGTTGATCACGGATTTGATGCGGTCCTTGATGGCCTTCTCTAAGGCATGGCGATCCTTCTTGGTCTTTAGCGGTGTCTCTACGAACAGGGTGATGACATCCTTGCCATCCGCGTGGTCGATGAAGATCTGGTATTCGCTGCTGGCACCGTCGATATCTTTTAGCACTTCCTCGATCTGGCCCGGGAAGATATTGACGCCCTTGACTTTGACCATGTCGTCCGTACGGCCGAGAATGACGTCGATCCGGGGGAGATCCCTGCCACAGGGGCAGGGTACGTCGTCCGGGATGATGCGGGTCAGATCATGGGTCCGGTAGCGGATCAGCGGGGCGCCTTCTTTCTGGAGCGTCGTGATGACGAGCTCGCCGAGCTCCCCGTCCGGCAGGTCTTGCCGGTCTTAGGATCGATGATCTCGAAGTAAAGGTAGTCGTCGAAGTAGTGCATGCCGGTCTCATATTCGCAGTTGATAGCTATGCCGGGGCCATAGACTTCCGTCAGGCCGTAGATATCATAAAGTTCCACGCCGAGCTCATTGGCGATGCGGGCACGCATCTTCGGGCCCCAGCGTTCGGAACCGATGACGCCTTTTCTCAGCTTGATCTTGTCGGCGCATTTTCTCTTCTCGATCTCTTCTGCCAGAAGCAGGGCATAAGAAGATGTCGCGCAAAGCACCGTGGACCCCATGTCCTCCATGAAGCGGATCTGCTTGTCCGTGTTGCCCGGGCCCATTGGGATCGCCATGGCGCCCAGTTTCTCAGCTCCCAGCTGGAATCCGATGCCGGCGGTCCAAAGACCATAGCCGGGGGTGATGTGGATCCGGTCTTCTTTCGTGATCCCCGCGATCTCATAGCAGCGCTTGAACAGCTCCGCCCAGTCATCCACGTCTTTTTTCGTATACGGGATGATGCAGGGAGTGCCGGTCGTGCCGCTTGAGGAGTGGATCCGGACGATCTCCTCCGTCGGGACCGCGGACAGGCCGAGCGGATAAGCGTCGCGCAGGTCGGCCTTCTCAGAAAACGGCAGCTTCTCGAAATCCTCCTGCGACTGGATGTCATCCGGATCGATGTGTTTTAGCCGTTTCGCATAAAAGCCGCCGGCGGCTTTTACCCGTTTCATCTGATGTTTGATTTGTTCCAGAGTTTCCTTCTTCATTTCCATATTGTATGCTCTCCTTTGAAGTTAAGAATCATGGATGGTTTCAGGGTCAGATCCGGTCGGCCTGGTTGCCTCTGGTGGTGATCACCAGCAGGCAGCCGCTTTCGAGGCTGAGCACGGCTTCGTGCTCCCGGAATTCGTTGCTGGTCCCAAGGGATGCTCCCCAGCGGAGCACCGCTTGATCCAGCGGGTATTTGACGCCCTGCAGGCTGACCCCGCAGCAGTCTCCATTTATGGGAAGCAGGGACAGATAGCAGCCGGCTTCCGCAGGGATACGGTAGAGCCTCCTTGCCTCCTGCGGCAGGGAAGGGTCCCCGTGGACGGCGAAGCAGCGGTTATGGCCGTCGATGATCTCGATGCGGACGTATTTGGGATCCGCGTCGGCGTTGGCAGCCGCGTCGGTTTTCTCGCCGGATTCGGGCCCCTCGGCCGGGGCCGCCGTGTATCTGGCTAACATCTGAAGGTTGATCGCCGTCTGGTCAAGCCTTCCGCCAAGGCCTCCGATGACCAGAAGCTCCGGCGTTGCTCCCGGGTCCAGCACCCGGAAGGCGAGCTCCAGGTCCGTATAATCCTTCTCCGGTGGATAGCGGCGGATCTCAATGCCGTCCGCTTCTGCTCCGACAGGAAGGCCCGCACTGACCGAGTCAAAGTCTCCCAGCAGCAGGTCCGGCCGGATGCCCTGAGCGAGCGCGATATCATAGCCGCCGTCCAGACAGACGATATAGTCGCCTGGCTTCAGCAGCGCCTGAATATCGACCGGGTATTCCAGAAAAGATGTGATGATCACGGATCGTGCCATGGGAAAGACTCCTCCTTAAAGCGTATAACCAATTATAGCCCAATCGTCATGGGGTTGTAAAATATGAATTAGGCGCTGGATTCGTTTCTCAGCATTTTTTTCGGGTGTTTGAAGGTATTCATCCTTCTCGAATATCCTTCCTTACAGAGGCGTTTTTTCGATTGGGCTATTTCTGTTCGATTCGATGGGAGTGCACACCCAAGAATCTCCGCGTTTCACACCCATAGATTGAGGGAATGTCGGTCATTTACTGGGTGTGAAATCCTTTCTTTAATGGGAGTGCACGCCCATGAATTCCGCAAAATCACTCTCAAGGACCTAAGTGACCCCGTTCACTAAGTGAAAATTCCGGGTAAAAATGTAGATATATGGAAAATACTTCTCCCGAAAGCA
>JAFRLD010000208.1 GCA_017431395.1 Bacillota bacterium
AAACCATAAGATTTTCAGGCCGATTATCTTTTTTATCACGATTAATGTGATGAACGACTTCGCCCTTTCGTAATGGCCTCTTCAGGATCTGCTCCGCCACGCTTCTATGTTCGTGTCTTCCGTGCCGTTTCCGGTACGTGTCTTTAGTCCCCGTGTCAATCATCGTCTGACTGATTTTTTCTCTTACCTCCGGGGTCATCCTTTCTGCGTTATGGGCTCGATTGTAATCACTTAAATGTGGGTGCCTTGTGATTGGTCGGTTTTCCGGATTATATTTTTTCGATCTGAATTTTGCCAAGCATTCTCGACTACAAAAAATCATGTCTTTACCTTTAAGCTGACTTGGATATCTTTGTACCGTCTTTCCGCACCAGCAACATTTATAATTAACTCTCATATCTCTCCTCCAGTCGATTCGCTATATATCCCCTGCCTGTCATCCGGAAGAAATCGACCAGCCCGGCCATGCCCCGGACCACCAAAGCGGACTGCCCCAGATCCTGCAGCCGGCACTGCTGGATCTTCTGCTTGGAGCTCACCCGGCCGTTATCGGCCTTCAGCTCCACGAAGTAGACCTCCCCGCCCGGAAAGAAGATGATCCGGTCCGGCACTCCGCCGTTGCCCGGGCTCACCCACTTGTAGGCCCGGCCGCCTTCCCTGCGGACCTCATCGACGAGGATCCGCTCCAGCTCACTCTCCTTCATCGTGGCCCTCCCCTTCTTCCTCATCATCAAACGGCTCTGTAGACTTGAAGCATCTCGACAATAGCAGAGAGAAATTGCCAGCCAATGTGTTACTCTCACGCAGTTCCCTTGCGTCTGCTTCGATTTCAGTTTCAACTATTCTTATTTTCATCCTTATCTCCTTTCACCATGCGACATTCAGAAATACCAAAACCGGGTTCATTCCAGTTCTCCCTTCTTGTAAACCGCGTATACGCGCGCGTTAATGATTATTTTTTTTAGGCGCGTTAGGGCGTTTATATACTCCCCTAACTCCCCTAATCACCCTAATTTTTAATCTTTATATAGGTACGGTTTACACGGTTTACAATTGCATTTTCGCCTTATTTTATAAGGCTTTTCTGCGTAAACCGCTCCGGTTTACACGGTTTACACAGTTTACAAAGCTTGTAAACCGTGTAAACCAGAATGTAAACCAAAGTGTAAACCGGTTTCGCCCCTTCTCGGGTCTTCTAATACCCATAATTGCCAAATGTTACAGAATTTCGGTTTACACAGTTTACATAATTCATCCTTTTACGAACCCTTTCTGTATCCCGTACGGCCCAAATCTGGCGGTCGATTTGATCCGTTTCCATCCCGGCATCCGCTTTAAAATGATCCCGATGGTCGACCGCTCCTGCGGTTTCATGTACCGCTGGTCGCCGCCCAGGCATTCCACCCAGATCTCCACGACGCACACCTTGTCGATCGGATGCAGGGGCTCCTCCACTTTGAGGTTCCCCTGCAGGAACATCCTCCGGCTGCTGATATCCATCTTGTCCCAGCCTGCCGGTACTTCCTTCTCGAGGAAATCGGAGATCAGTCCCTCCCATCCGGATGTCTCCCGGTGCTCCTCCTGGGCCTCCTGCGCCAGCCGCTCGACGTCCCCCGTCAGGTACAGGGGCTCGCCCAACCGCCAGTAGGCCACGGCCTCCGCCCAGATCTGGTCCGTCTCTCCCGGCAGGTCATCAAACACGGATCTGACCGGATCCTGCACGCCCACGTCCACCGGCCAGAAGCGCCGGTTCCCCGTGTAGTCCTTCAGGAACTCCGTATCGTTGGACGTGCCGAAGAACACACAGCGCCTCGGGTGCTCCTCCGTGCGCCTGCCATAGGCCGCCCGGTAGATGTCCTTGCGCTTGCTCAGGAACTGCTTGACGGCGGAAGTCTCATACCGGCTCATGGCCGTCAGCTCCCCGATCTCGTTGATCCAGGTGCCCTGCAGCATCTCCGCTGCTTCCTTGCCTTCGAAGGTCGTGAGCGAGTCGCTGAACCACTGCTTGCCCAGTGTGGCCAGCAGGGTGCTCTTTCCGATGCCCTGCGGCCCCGCCAGGATCGGCATGTAGTCATACTTGACGCCGCCGACGATCGCCCGGGCCACGGCAGCCACGGCGCTCTTGCGCATGACCGCACGTGTGTAGGCGTTGTCCTCGGCTCCCAGGTAATCGACCAGGACCGTGTCCAGGCGCTTCTCCCCGTCCCACTGTAGGCCCGTCAGATAGTCCCGGACCTCGTTGACGGTGTTCTTCCCGCCGACGATGGCCAGTGCGGCGATCAGCTTGTCCTTGGAAGGGATCCCGTAGAAGGTCTCCATGTACCACAGGCACCCGGCGTCATCCGCGTCCGTCCACCGTCTCCGGCTGTCCTCGTCACGCCATGGGAGCGCACCGAGGACCAGACCGCAGCCGGCGAACTCGTCGGTCACGATCTTGCCCTTCAGCTGCGGATCGTGCTCCAGGATGAGAACTAAGTTGTTGATCGTCTTCTTGTAGGTGCCGTTCTCCGTCACCGTGAGGGCGTCCTTCCAGTTGCCCTCATCCTCAGCGATGGCCGTTTCGACGCTGATGCCCGCGAAGGTTTCCTCGGCCTCCTCCTGCCGCTCCCTGGCCAGGAGTGCCGCTACGCCCTTATCCTGCAGCGCCAGCTTCGCCATCTCGCGGAAGCTGGGCAGCCGGTTGGCCGGTGTGTCGGCCTTCGCGCCTTCGTCCATCTCTCCGTACTTGTGCAGCCGGACCATGTCGAAAGCGTTGACGAGGAGCCCGCCGCACGGATCCGTGGCGTGATGGCTGTACATCCACCGGTCACCATCGTAGACGATCGCGCCGCCGGACGTGGATCCGCCCGTGAAGGTGTAACGGTCCTCCGCCTGCGCCGGCGTGTAGATCCCCGGGATGAACTGCTCCATCGCTGCCGTGACCGGGTACGTCCGGCAGAAGGCACCGACGACGCCGGCCTTGGTGGTCGGGTCCTGCTGCTTCGCGAGGCGCCGCTTCTCGACGGCCTTCTCGCCTTCAGCCGCCGGCCACTGCGTCACGTCCCTCCAGTCGCCGTACATCTTAAGGATCGAGTCCGCCTTGAGCGGCGGCTGGTCGTACACCTTGTAGACGTACTCCCCGTCAGAGGAACAGCTTGGCCAGAACATCAGCCGGTTCAGTTCGAACGTTGTCGGGTCGCAGTAGTCGATGCCGATCAGCTTTGCCACACGCCGCGCGATCGGCTCGTACTCCTCTGTCGTCATGGTCCGGTCCGTCGGGATGATGATCCGGAGCCGGGGAGCCGCGGCCCGGTGCTTCCGGGTGGAGTAGACCACGGCCCCGCAGCCGAGCATCTCCACCCGGCCCAGGATCTTCTCCGTCTCCCCGGACGGGATGTTGTCAAGATCCAGCGTGATAAGGTCGCGGCTCTTCACGTTCGCAATCTTCCGGCGCTCGCCTTCGATCACGCCGCCGACGAAACCGCCGACGTCCTTCCGGCTGTCCTGGTCGGCCTTGGACATCTTAAGGAACTGCCCCAGGGTCTCCGTCCCCCGGATCGGGGCTCTCAGGCGCTCGCAGAAGTCTGACCACAGCATCACCGAGGTCGGCCACGATGTCGACCAGCGCCCGGAGCCGATGCTGATGTGCAGGCTCATATCATTTACCATTTGCTTACCTCCCCCGGATCAGTCAGTCTTTCATGTAGTAGGACGCTTCAAAGCCCGCGCCCTTGAGCAGGAGTCCCGGAGCCCAGTCGATCGGCGCGTCCATCAGAGCGCACAGGTCATCCGCGGTCACGTCCTTCGGCGCGTCCACGATGACCTCGTCGTGCACGTGGAAGACCGTGTGCCATCCCTTCGCGTCCACGCGCCTGAGGACCTCGCACAGGCAGTCCCTCGCGATGGCCTGCACGATGTTCTCCGTCAGCTTCCCGCCGTATGTCGACTCTGAGCCCCATTTGCCGGTGGCCTGCCTGACGCCGTAATAGTGCACGGCAAGCTTCCCGAACTGGTTCTCTGCGAGGTACGGCCTCGGGTAGAAGAGCTTGCGCCCGGAGGGCAGCCCGATCGTTAAAAAGCTCTGGCCGAAGACCAGATCCGACTCCATCCGGAAGATGATCTGAGACCGGCCGCCGGCGATCGGCAGGATCTGCGGTTCGCAGGAGTTAACACAGCGGACAGCCAGGTCCTCGACCTGGTACCAGAGGGCGCAGGTCTTCGGGTGCGACTGCCGCCACTTGGTGACGATGTCGGGCAGCTCCTCCTCCGCGATCCCCATGCGCAGCGCGCCCATGGTGACCATGGCGTTGACGCTCCCCTGATAGCCGAGGGCCAGCGTCGCGATCTTGCCCTTCTGCCGCAGGTCGCCGTTGACGCCGTGCTTCCTGACCGGCACGCCGAACATGGCGGAAGCGGTCTCGCAGTAGATGTCATCGCCCCTCGCGAAGACGTCCATGACCCACTGTTCGCCCGCGAGCCACGCGATCATACGGGCCTCGATGGCCGAGAAGTCCGCGACTACGAAGTGGTTGCCCTCGGATGGTATGAAGGCCGTCCGGATCAGCTGTGAGAGCGTATCCGGGACGTTGCCGTAGATCATCTTAAGGCCTCGATAATTTCCCGACTCGGTGAGTCGCCTTGCGTCGTCCAATGTGGATAAGTAGTTCCTGGGAAGGTTCTGCATCTGCACGAGTCTGCCGGCGTAGCGGCCGGTCCGGTTGGCGCCGTAGAACTGGCTGATGCCCCGGATCCGGTCCCCTTCGCCTCTGGCCGCTTCCATCGCTTCATACTTCTTGATGCTCGTCTTGCCGAGGAGCTGTCTGAGCTCCAGGGCTTTCCGCACCTTCGGGCTCAGGTCGTCCCTCTGCAGGGCGGCTTCGACGGTCAGCTTCTGCAGATCCGGCAGCTCGCACCCGTTCTGTGCGAGCCACGGGAGGAGCTGCGCCGTGCTGTTCGGGTTCTGCAGGCCCGTCAGCTCCTGCGCCTGCGCTTTCAGCTCTTCTGTGCACTGTGCGTCGATCGAGAGCGCGCCGCGGATCAGATCCTCATCCACACGGACGCCGTAAGCGTTCATCAGTACATCCAGGCGCCACAGCGCCCACTCGCTCTCAGGCATCGGGTACATGGAGAGCATGTGGAGGATGGACTGTTCGGCAACAACGTCCTGACGGTTGTACTCGATGAACAGCTGCCACCGGTCCGGATCGTCCTCCGGGTCGTGGTACTTCTTCTTAAACGTCTTTGTCTCCTTCTGAGGGTTGCAGAAGTACCGGATCAGCGCCTTGCCGGTCATGGATTTTTTCTTGTCTTCCGGCATTCCCATAGCCTCGCCCGTTGCCGCCAGTCCCGCAGCGTATCCGCAGTACAGGGCGTGGACCATGGTGTCCTGCCACTGCGAGATCGGTGTCGTATAGCCGGCGCGGTTCAGCGCGTACCATTCGAACGCAGCGTTATAGGCGTGCTTGATGATGCTGGGATTTGTCAGCATGACCTGGATGTTTTTCGGGAGGATCCCGTCCCCCTGTGTCAGGTCGAGCACCTGCACCGGGCCATCGTCAAGGCTGTACCCGAATAGCAGGATGCGAAAATCCGCATCCTGCATGTATCTGTAGCTGCCTGTTTTGGAGATATCCGCGCCTGACCTCGTCTCGAGGTCGATGCTCATGTGATGTATCCCCATAGCGCCCTCCTTTTATTCCGGCAGACCGGTGATCGGGTTGATCCTCTGCGGCTGCGGGATACTGATTCCGCCGAAAGCCTCGTCCACAGAAGGAGCGGAGCCTCCGAGCGGCTGCCCGTCGCGTGTCTTCATCAGCATATTCAGCCCGCAGCCGATGCCCTTCTTCCCGCTGAAGAAATATGGATAAAAGTTCACGTTCACATAACCGTACACTCCGGAGTACATCTCGGACTCATCCAGGAGCGGCTGGCGGTCAGGGCCAACGACCTTGGGCGGGTGATCCGGGTTCGCGTTACAGTTGATCACCCAGTGGCCTCTGCACTCCTCGCCGTATGCTTCTCCGTTCTGCTTGACAGCGTCCCCGTCGTGGATCGTGGTCGCAAGGACCGCCGGCGCGGATCCGTTCCACTTGGTCTCCACGCCGATCTGCCGGGCAGCGTCGACCGCAGCGTCGATGGCTGCTTTCATGGCCACGTTGGTCTTGGGCAGCAACGCTACCAGGGAATACTTGGGCTCCTGGCCGGCCATATTGGCGTATGGCTGGAATACGTGTACATAGCTCATTCTTACTTCACCGATCGTTACTGTGTTTGGGTTCATTGATATCCTCCTCTTACTCGCTTACTTCGTTTCTCTCAAACTGGATCAGGTCCTTCTCGGTTGCCTGGTCGATGATCTCGCTGGCGATCTTGGACAGGGTCATTCCGGACTCGTTTGCCAGATCGACAAGTGTGTTGTAGGCCTTCGGCGTGAGCTTGACCATACCGATCTGGCCGGGGCGAAGATGCTGCAGCGTCTTCGCCGGGATGATTATCTTACTGGCACACATCTGGATCCTCCTTATGATTCGCTGGGAAATCTGTAATAGCATCTGTCTGTTCCCCGCGCGATGTGCAGGCTCCGCAGCGCCTCCGCCCGCGCCTTCTCCGTGTGATATACCGCCAGTGTCCAGAACTCTGCCTCATCCAGGGTCTTTGCAAACACAAAGTACTCGGTCGTTCCGGCCTCTTTGTCGGTCTCCTCCGCAATATGGAGCATCACATGCTCATACGGGATATCGTATTTAAGGTCCTGGCTGATCAGTCTCATCATGTCTCTACACCTCCAAATGCTTCTTCTACTGTTGGGACGTTCGTTATTGCCGGTCTCTTATCCTTCTCCTGCACCAGCGCAGGCTTGCCCGGCTTCTTGGTGATGAACTCTCCGGCCGCCTCCGCGAAGTCCTTCTTCCCTACGACCTTCTCGAGGGCCGCCAGGGTGAGCGGTTTGCGCTCGTACATCATCTCTGCCGGAATGCCGGCCTTCTGCAGCGCCTCAAAGGCCGCGTCCATATCTGTCCATTCCCTGGATCCGCGCCCCTCGACGGCCTTATACCCGGGAATGTGTTTACCGGCCAGGCACGCGCCAAGAGCGTACTCCTGCAGATCCTTCAGCCAGCTTGCAACGTCTTCGCCTTTTCGAAGATACTCCCCGACTTCCTCATCTGTGATCAGCGGAGGAAGCTTGCCGATGTCGCCGAAGGCGAGCATGACGTTCTGGTCTGCCCTTGCCCTGCACTGCTGCCGGGCCCGGCAGAACTGACACTGCTCTTCCCCGGGGTTGTAGTCTCCCTTGCCCTCGATGGCCAGAGCCGCGCGCTCCTTGGCGTACTGGCCGAAGCTCAAAAGCTCCTCCACCGGCAGATCCCAGATCTCCGGATTGACGGAGAGCCGCGGCTGGATGATCACCATCCGGATCCGTCTGATGTTGTAGAGGAAGCTGAACTTCTTCCAGGCTCCCAGGGCGTAGAGCTGCATCTGCGGGTTTCCCTCTGCAGATACCCTGACGCCCTTACCGTACTTGAAGTCCGCGACCAGGAGCTTCTCCCCGCCGACCATGATGCAGTCGGCGGTACCGAAGCCCTCCGGGACCCAGTCCGTCAGGTCCAGCCGGGTCTCCAGCGCGATGTACGGCTTCTCGGTAAACCCAAGCGCCTGCACATCGAGCTCGCTTACGTAATCGTCCGTGTACCCTTCCATCTCGTCCTGGTACAGCGGATCCTTGCGGAGCTTGTTCAGCTCCCTTGTGGCCACGTTCTTGGCCATGTAACCCATATCGGACTTTGTATAGAACTTCTGCCGCGCCTTGATCTCGCAGATCTCATGCGCTAAAGTTCCCTCACGTGCGGCCTCCGAGGTCGTATCCGGAAACTGGGTTTCCAGGACCGCGGAAGGCGGGCACGAGAGCCATCTGTGTGAACCGGACGCGCTTAAGATCGCGTGCGCTCTGCTGCCGTGATCCATCACATCGCCTCCAGATCCGCCGCGAACGCGGCAAGCTTTGTCTGGTCAGCCTCGAGCTCCGGCAGGGACTGCACGCCGTAGCGCTTCAGGAGCATCTCAAGCTCCGGCTGTCTGCCGGCGTCCATCAGCGACAGCGCCCGGCGCTTAATATCGTCCATGGACGGCGTCTTCTTCTCCGGTGCCGGCGCTGGTTTAGCCTGCTGGCTCTGTGCTGCTGCAGGCTTCTGCTCCGTTGCTGCGGGCTCCGGTTTAGTTGACTGAGACTGTGCCTTTGCCGGCTTCTCCACGACCGCCGATACGGCCTTCACCGTCTCTGGCCCTGCTCCTGAGTGCAGTACGGCCCTTGCCAGCGCCTCAAGTTCGTCCCATGTGCTCACGTTAATGCTGATTGTCATACTTCTGTCTCCTCCTTATTGTTCATTGATTATCCTGTAGACGGTGGCTGCGCTGCAGTCCATCTCATCAGCGATCTTCTTGACCTCCCAGCCCGCGTTATGCAGCGCCAGAATCTTCCCCTTATCCACCGGGGTTCTCTTTTTTTTGTCGGCGGGTTCCTCTGCCTTTGCCGGCTCTGTCTTCTGCTCCTCCTGCTGTTCCTTCTGTTCCTTCTGTTCCGGATTCGCGCCATCCGCGAAGAAGATCACGCCGTCCAGGTACTCAGACAGATACGCCGGCGAATAATCCGTCCAGTCGTCCGCTACGGCTCCGGGGATCAGGATCTTTACGTCCTGCCCCATCATTATCTTTGCGAGTGCTTCCTTAGTGCTGATCTGCCTCATTGTCTGCCTCCCTGATAAAAACTTCTGCCTTTGCTATCGCGGAATCCAGCTCCTCTACTCTGCTGCGGAAGTACTCATTCGCTTTATCGATATCCCCGTACTTGCCCGCCACGACGATACCGTCGTAAAGGCTGTCGGCGATCTCCGGCTCGTTGTCGTCGAGCATCTGCTTATATGCGATCAGCGTGTGCAGCATCTCAAGACTCATGCTCACAACACTCCCGGTCATGTGGATGCTGCCGTTTTCGACTTTGATCATTTGCTATTCCTCCTTAGTCCATGCTATAATCGGGCTGTCTGGTCTATGCCCGGTTATCGTTTTATGCGGTGCCGGGTTTTTTATATGAACCGGAACCACACAGTGTCCATCTGCTTGCGTTCCGCGATCAGCCTGTGCCGGATCTCCTTTTCGCCCGGCAGAATGTCGAGAAGCGGCAGCATCATGGCGATGCCGAATAACAGGCTGGGCCCCATCTCGCCGCACATCCAGTACACAAGTCCCCACATGGCCGTAGGCACTGTGAGAAACAATGTGAACCGCATCCACTTATACATCTTCAGCAGATCGTTCGTTGTCATCCTGTGTAACCTCCTTTCCTGAAAACTTCCTTGATCCTCCAGTACTCACCCATCCGGAGATCTTCAAGGTTCCGCATGTGATCCGACAGTGTGCTGTACGCGATCCCGGCCAACTTGGCCAGATCGCAGCGCTTGATCCCGAGGAACGCCATGCCTGCTTCCAGCTCCATGCGCAGCGCGATCAGCTGGGGACCCTCCTTCTTCTGTTTAAGCTTTGGCATCTTTGTACCTCCTTCTCAACACCAGATGAGCGTGTAGGAAAATACGCCGTCATCATCCTGCATGCGCTCATAAAGCTCTGCTTCCCATCCCATGCTGACAGTACTGTCCATACGGAAGTTATCTGCCTTGTTGAAATCCTCGAAGAAATTGGCGAATGTTCCTTCATCGCTCTTCACAACTACCATGTACTTGGGCATCTCTTTGTTCCTCCTTCTTAAATGTTGTATTTAATACATCTTCTAAGCCAAAAAAAATACTATCCCGCTCCTGTTTTGTCAGGTGCAGAGCCGCGGCGAGACCTATAACTTCTGGTACAGTAAACTCTCCAACACCATTTAAACGGTTGTAAAGAGTTACCCTATTTATGCCTGATTTCTCAGAAATCGCCGTCATTGTCATGCCGCTATCATCAATGTGTTTCTTTAGCAGTTCGATGTCTGCCATCCGTTCACCTCCTCAAAATGTTATATTTCCTGCAACCATGTTCAATATATCTCATGGTTGTGTGATTGTCAACCATTTTTATAAAAATGTTGCATCAGATTACAACAAATGGTATCATTCATTATGTAGGATGAAAGGAGGAGCGAAATGTTAGAGATCTACAAAAACATAAAACGGTTAAGAAAGGAGCACGGCTGGACGCAGACCGAATTGGCCCAACGTGTCGGCTATGCGGACAAAGGTATGGTATCTCGCGTAGAAAATGGTCGGGTTGATTTGCCACAATCCTTAATTATAAAGTTTGCTCAAGTTCTCGGCGTAAGCCCCGGTGATTTAATGGGCGATGATGGGGTTTCTTATGACCTCGCAAAAGATGAGAAGCAGCTTATCAATACCTACCGCTCTCTTTCCGATCCCGGCAAAAAACGTGTCCGCAACTACGCTTCCTCCGTCCTCAATCTGGAAAGTCAGGAACAGGAACTCTACGCAGCACACCACCGTGAAGGTGTTACAGATATATCCGATCATGACAGAGCAATCATGGAAGATGACTCAGAATGGGATGAATAGGTGTCGAGATTTTTTTACACCTCGCCTGCTACCCTATAACGCAGGGAGGTGATTAGATGGATTATGAGGAGCTGCTGATCATGGCCGAAGAGGAGGACGGCCTGCTGGTAAAAGAAAAGCCCCTGACCGGATCGGACGGCATCATCAAGGGCGACCGGGTCGCGATCCGCAGGACGATCAGATCATATAAGAGAAAATCGGAAGTGCTCGCGGAAGAGATCTGCCATAAAAGGTATACCATGGGAAACATTCTAAAGTACTCCGGGGAGAACCGGAAGCAGGAGCTGATCGCCAGGGCCGCGGCGTACCGGATGAAGATCACCTTCGACCAGCTGATCCATGCATCAGAGCGAGGGATCCGGAGCCGATGGGAGCTGGCTGAGTACCTTGACTGCACGGAGGAGTTTCTGATCGACGCCCTGGAGCACTATCATGAGAAATACGGCCGGGGAGTCAGATATAAGGATTACTACATTTACTTTGAGCCGAACTTCGCGATCGTGAAGTTGATATAAAAAAACCGCCCACCCTGTTGGCGCAGGATGAGCGGAATGCCTCAGGATGCTATGCAAACCTAAGTAGTAGCAACCTTATAATAGCATCTCTGAGGCGCAGGTACAAGTAAACTGCGCTATTTTTGCGCCTATTTTTAAGGAGATGATATGAATGGCAACAGCGAAAAAACTCCCGTCCGGATCGTGGCGGTGCCTGGTGTACTCACACACGGACGCCAACGGGAAACGGGTGTATAAATCTTTCACGAATGATGATCCATCATCGAAGGGAAAACGAAGATGTGAAGCAGACGCAGCTGCATGGGCCGCGACCAAGGAACGGTCACTGCGGACCGAGAACCTTACCGTCCGGGAGGCTCTGGCCAAATACTGCGAGCTGAAGTCCACAGTGCTCTCTCCCGCTACTCTGGCGTCCTACAAGAGATACGCCGAACAGCATTTCGGGATGATCGAGCGTCACCAGCTGGCGGATCTGACACCCAGCATCCTGCAGGCATGGGTCAACGAGCTCTCATCCACTCCGGTGAAGACTAGGGCGAAGAGCCCGGATCCGGGCGGGACTGTGAAATGCCTGTCGCCTAAAACGGTCTGCAATGTCTACGGGCTCATGACGGCCGTGCTGTCCGTCTACGCGCCGGAGCTGCGATTCGTGGTCAAGCTGCCCCAGAAGATAAAAAAAGACCTCTACGCTCCAACGGAGGCAGAGGTAAAACAGGTGATCGAATATCTGGCCGAGCACGACAAGGAACTGTATAAGGCTGTGTACATCGCGGCATACGGAACCCTGAGACGGTCCGAGATCTGCGCTCTGACTGTGGACGATGTGGAAGGCTGCGTGATCCATGTCCGCAAGGCCCGTGTGGTGGATGAGAATTATAAGATCGTCGAGAAGACCACGAAGACGTACGCCGGGCAGAGGGACGTGGTCATGCCGCCGGAGTTCCCGGACCTGCTCCCGGAGAGCGGCCGGATCGTCGACCTGCGGCCCCACCAGATCACCCAGCGCTTTGAGGACTGCCTGGCCGCTTTGGGGCTGCCCCACTTCCGTTTTCATGACCTCCGTGCCCACGCGGCCTCCGTCATGCACGCGATCGGGATCCCCAATAAGTACATTATGCAGCGCGGCGGGTGGAAATCTTCGGCTACTCTGGAACGGATCTATGAAAGGACTCTGAAGGATTACGAAGACGAGTACACAACGCTCCTCATGAAGCATTATGCAACACGAAATGCAACACAAAAAAGAAAAGCCCCAGTAAACACTGAGGCTTTGTGATGGAGATAGTGGGATTCGAACCTGCCCGTCCCCCAAAACAACAAGTCCCGTGTTTACTGGTCTTCTAATTTTACCAGTAAATACGAGACTTTTCAATTCGAAATAATTACGGCATAACAGCGAAAAAACCTGTTTTTGCCATCCTATGCAACACGAAATGCAACACGGAATCAGCCCAGGATCAGCGCCCAGGTCTTAGCCCCGACAGTCCCCCAGTTGGTGGAATCCGGCAGGCCCGCCTTCCTCTGCAGCTGCTCGATCGCGTAGGCTGTATTCTGGCCGAGCTCACCATCTACCACAAGTGTCAGGCCGTTCTTGCCCTTGTATCCGAGATAGTTCAGCTTCAGCTGGATGATCTTCACCTGCGGATCGCTTGCGCCAATCAGGAACTGCTTGAGCGTCACGCTGCAGGTGCCGCAGATCGGGTTTACCTTGCTGTCGGTCTTCTTCTCTTCCTTCAGCCGGATGATAGTGCCGATCGGCTGCGCCCCATAGTACGTTCCGCCGATCCATGTCTTCCATCCAGCGCCGTCTCCGCTGCCGTCTGCGTAGGCGTGGCCACTGTCGAGCCATTCACCGTTCCCGAGATAGACGTTTGTGTGTCTCAGGTTATAGTACGTGACGATATCGCCGGCGATCAGCGTCCCATCCTTGAGAGCCTCGGCAACTGTCTTTTTGCCGTCCACCTGAATCACATCAGCAGCCGCAAGTACGGCATCCTTGGTCTTCGTGCTCTTCCACGTGACTACACCGTTGACATCGCCGTAAAAAGCCGGCAGGCTGTCATCGATCACGCCGATCAGCTTCAGCGCCCAGCACGGTGTGGTTGCGCAGTTCGCCCGGTATGTCTTTGCGGACAGTGCTTTATCAAAAGTCACGGCCGTGTTTGAGTTGTAGTAGCCCCACTTCGCGCCGGCCTGCTGGCTCTTGATCATCTCAGCATCCATCTTCCTACAGGCAGCCACAAGCCTGTCGCGTGCTGTCTCCGCTTCAGCATCGTATTTCGGACAGATGTAACCCCTGATGTTCTTCCCATTGACGGTCATCGTCCGGGTTCCGACGGCGTTATTCTTATTTCCCTCGATGACCTCGAAGAGCGATCCGGATACCATGGTCACGATGCCGACATGGTCCGCCGTGCCCCGGTTGTCTCCGGATCCGGAGTCCTGCCAGTCGTACATGATGATATCGCCTGGCTGCGGAGTATATGTATCCGACTCTACCCAGATGCCCTTCTTTTTGGCCAGCTCGATCATTTCCGGGCATCCGCACTCAAGCGGAATGATATCCGTATAGCCGAGCTTGATGGCCAGCGCCGACACGAAGGTCGCGCACCATGCATCCGTGTATCGCACAGCATACCCGCGGGCCAGCGGCCTGTGACTGT
>JAFRLD010000209.1 GCA_017431395.1 Bacillota bacterium
ACCGCACCGGAGCAAACAAAACCGCCGCGTAATTCTGGTCGCTGTAACGATTCAGGATGCCCTGCCTCTGATATTCATGGATCAAATCAAAGATCCCGCAGCAGCACTCCGGCTCCGAAACCGCCTCCGAAACTCCCGGACTCCTCGAGCATTGCTCCACGAAGCTGAAGATCTCCTCGTGCTCCACCGTATAGGCGTAATACCCGCGGACGATAGCCTCGATCAGCTGCCCGCCGTCCATCCCCGGGCGAAGCATGCGCTGCAGGTAATCAAAAGAATCCCGCGAGCATTCCTGGAACACCTCGGCCACCATGGCTTCCTTGCTCTCGTAATACACGTAGATCGTGGCCGGGGACACGCCTGCATCCCGCGCGATCTTCGCCACGGAAGCCCCGCCGAGGCCGTCCCGCAGGATCAGCCGCACCATGGACTCTTTGATTCGTCTCTGTTTGTCAAAATCTCTTGTTCTCATGTGTTTAATATTAAATGAACATTCAGTTATTGTCAAGGGGGAGGTTTCGTGAAAACGACGTTTCGCGATCCACATGGATTTGAAGGGCCTCAATCGCGAATAGTCCTCCATGCAAAGGCTGGACACACTTCAGAGGGAACAACAAGAAAACGACGATTCGCGATTCACCGGCTTGAGAGTGCCCCCGATCGCGAATTGATCGCGAATTTCCCATTTTCAAGCTTTGTTAAGAGCAAGCCATTGCCCTCTGAGTGCTCTCCTTGGTCTTCGATTCGCGATTCGCTTGCTTGAGAGAGCCTCTGATCGCGAATCGTCGTTTTCGAAACCTTCGCGGGAGAGCTGTCGCATCGCTATCGGAAATGAAATTCGCGATCGAACATGCTCTCAGACTATGGAATCGCGAATCGTCGTTTTTTGGCCGTTTTTTAGCGCGGTCAGACAACACCCCGCCCACCATAAAAGGGGCTGTTCGATCATGTACAGCCCCCTCACAACTCCATTCTCACTAAACTACCCGGTACCCGGCCTCTTCCATCATCGCTTTCGCATCGGATGCCGTATAGCCGAGCCACTCAGCCGCAGAGACCTTATCGTCCCTCGGGATCGCGCCCATCTCTACGACCGTAACATTTCCCCCTGCAAAGGCTGCACCGGGCGTTGGTGGATGCACACAGATATCCCGGATCTTGTCTCCCGCAGCCAGACGGAATACAGCAGTGATCTGTGCGATCCGCTCCGGGGAGATCTGCTCTGTATCCCCGAGTGGTGTTCCCGGGACCGGGATCCGCGCCATGATGCCGGAGATCGCCGCCCCGTATTCCATCGTCACCAGGAAAGCATCCGCGAGCTCCTCATCTGTATGCTCCGGACCCACCGGTTCCACCAGGGAGATCAGCTTCAGCGGAGAATCCTTGACCGCCTGCATCGTCTTCTTTCGCACAGATGGATCAAATCCCGTGTCGATCCCCTCCCGGAGCCGCAAGGCGTGGTAGATCCCGGACACGCCGGCATCATACATCTTCGCAGCGATCTCATCATCGAATTCTCCGGTGTTGAGGATGAACTCGCAGGTCTCCGGAACCAGCTTCTTCAGGCGCCGGATCTTAGCGCACAGCTCATCGATGCTGTAGAACTCCGTGGTCCTGAGCACGATATAGTGGATGTCCGAGGAAGCATAGAGCTTCACCTGCCGGTCGATATCATGGTCATCGAATACGACAGAGTTCTTCACCAGCCCCCACTCCTCACCGAAGGAACAAAACCGGCAGTTCATAGAACAAGGAACGCTGTCCACACCAATGGCACCCCAGAGATAGGCTTCGCCACCCGTAATGATCTGAGCGGCGTGACCAGCCTTTGCGCGAAGGTAGTCCGCCTCCTCTGACAACGGATCGATCCCAAGCAGTTGAACGATCGTATCCCGGCCTGCGGTTTTTCCTTCAATACAGTCCGCTGCAGTCCGGTCGATCAACAATCTAATGTCATCATTCATAACGGATCAGCCCAGGATCTCTTCCAGGATCTCGCATGCGTCGCAGACAACGTACGGGCACTTCTTAGCGAGCAGCTCCTGCTCCATGATGGCCGCCATGCCTTCCTCTGTCGAAAGGTCATAGCCCAGGATCTCGCGGCAGATCAGGCTCCCATACTTTTCGGAGAAGCGTTTCTCGAACTCTGCCTTCTTCGCCAGCATGTTGTTCTTCGTCTCTTCATCGCCTGCTTCGGTCTGCGCATACTTCATGCCGATCGCCATCAGTGCTCCGACCACAGCCCCGCAGGTATCGCCCCGCCACATGCCGCCGCCGAAGGCTCCTGAAATTTTGAGTGCGGTCTCCTCATCCAGACCGATCTTGTCCGCCACGTGCGCGAGCGTACATGTGGAGCAGTCAAATCCGCTGCCAAATCCCTGCAGTGCTACTTCTGGTGTCATGTTTTTGAAATCCATTTTCTAACCTCCTCAATTCGTCTTTCAATCTAAATCGATTTCAAATTCCGCATCCCGAAGCAATTCGATGGTCTTCTGCACACCGTAGCCACGATTCGCCTCCGTATCGTTCACATTATCTCTCGGATTGGCTCCGATCTCCGCATAAAGCTGATTCACACCCGCAATGAGGGTCATGGGCGTAACCTCATGGGTGTTCATCGATCTGACCGGCTTCGTAACAAGCCGGGTGACCGCTTCGATCTTCGTCAGTTCCGCTGCTGTGATCATTCCTTTCTCTGCCAAAGGGGTCCCCGGGACCGGCGTCCGCCGCATCACGGCCATGGCTTCCACGCCATACTCTTTGGCACGCATCATCTCATCGACGAGCTCATCGTATGTGTGCTCCGGGCCGATGGGCTCCACGCAGTAATACAGTTCCAGACCCGAGTCCCTGATGACGTCCAAAGTCTGGATTCTCCTGGCCGGGTCGATGTCCGTATCCCTGCCTTCACCGAGTCTACGGATGTGATAGGCACCGGTGAATCCCGCAGCCTTCAGCGCCTTTGCCGTGTCCATATCGAAGTCTCCGATGTTGGCCACGAGCCGGACCTGCGGCGGCATGATCTCGCGCAAAGCCTGGCCTATCCTTATGAATTCATCCACCGGATAATCCGCCGTGGTCATCAGGAACAGGTCGTGGGTCCCCGCTTCGATCACATCCCTCGCTGTCTTCTTGAGATCTTCGATGTCGGCCATGGTTTTGCGAAATTCCCCGTCCATGACATAGTTGCTCTTCGCCATGGAACAGAACTTGCAGTTCATGCTGCAGGGCTCCGCGTTGAGCCCGATCTGAGAAAAGATATACGCCTTATTTCCGAACTGCTCTCTCGTCATCCGGTTGGCAACCTTGATGAGGTCATAGAATGCATCGCTCTTATTGTCGATCCCGAGAAGCTCTATCGCTTCCTCTCTCGTCAGGTCCCTGGTTTCTACTTCTTTTAAAATCGTACTGATCATGGCATAATTACCCTTTCTCTACTATTTGACATACTCAACTATGTGGCCCGAAAAAAAGCTGACCATGCAAAGGCTGGCCAGTCTTTGCTTAAATCTGAAATTCCAGAAGTCCTTTCAGGTGCGCATCCAGCCCCTTCGTGAGCTTGCCTATCATGGCAAGCCCGATGGATGAGATCACGACGATCTCGTTCCGCTCGACCGGTTTGCTCCAGTCATTGATATACATATTCTTGCCGACGGTGCTGATCTCCTTCACGCCCTGGTCGGTCACGGCAAACCCTTTGATCCGGTAGCTGCTCTCCAGGATCTCCTCGAGGAACGCCTGCAACTTCTGATAAGGCAGGGGCTCCGTACCGATGAGGTTAAAGGTGTTGGCGCGGTTCTGCCAGGTGTTGCTGCTTTCCCTGGCTTCTTTGTGGATCGTCATCATACCCATCTGGTCCACGATGTCGCGAATATTCACATCGCAAAAGCTGGTCGGATAGATCTCAGCATCCTTGTTGAACTCCCGGACCTTCTCCTTAACTTCTTCCAGCTCCTCTTCATCCACCAGATCGATCTTATTCAGGATGATCGCCTGCGCGTACTCCGTCTGGG
>JAFRLD010000210.1 GCA_017431395.1 Bacillota bacterium
GAAGGAGCTGCTGCGGATCCTTGAGAGCATGGAAAAAGCCAAGAATGAGGGGAGCGCCGTGAAACGTCCCTACCGGCTGATGATCGTAGGTGTGCCGAACGTCGGGAAATCCTCGCTGATCAACCGGCTGACCGGACGCAGGTCCGCCAAGACCGGGGACAAGCCGGGTGTGACGAAAGGTAAGCAGTGGATCAAACTGGCGAACGGCATGCAGCTTTTAGACACCCCCGGGATCCTCTGGCCGAAATTCGAGGATCCGAAGGTGGGGATGAACCTGGCTTTTTGCGGATCGATCAAGGATGAGATCATGGATCTGCCAACGCTCGGGATGGAACTGATCGGATATCTCGGGGAGCATTATCCGGAGATGTTGATGGAGAGATACAAGATCCCGGAGATCGGGGAAACGCCCCTTGAGACTATGGAGGCGATGGCCGTGAAACGCGGGTGCATCCTGCCCGGAAAACGCATCGACTACGAGCGGATCGGGCGGCTCGTGCTGGACGAGTTCCGTGCGGGAAAGATCGGGCGGATCACGCTGGAAAGACCGCAGGAGAAGTGAGATGACGAAGGAAGAACGACTGCAGAAACAGCTGCAGCGCCTGGCAGAGATGAAGCAGATGGAGCAGGAACTCCATGAGAAGGGGTTCCGGTATATCGCCGGGGTGGATGAAGTGGGCCGCGGCCCGCTCGCAGGCCCGGTGGTCACCGCGGCGGTGGTGCTCCCCGAAGGATTTGATGTGCCCGGCATCGACGATTCGAAGAAACTGTCCGAGAAACGGCGGGAAGAGCTCTACGAGGTGATCATGGAGCAGGCACTGGCCGTAGGGATCGGGCAGGCGGAGCACGATGTCATCGATGAGATCAATATCCTGCAGGCAACGAAGCGGGCTATGCGGGAGGCCATAGAGCAGGCGGATCAGATGCTGCAGAGGGAGCACGGAGGGAGCATAGATTATGTGCTCCTGGATGCAGTCGAGCTGCCGGGGCTTACGGTAGCCCAAGAGTCGGTCATCAAAGGCGATGCGAAGGTCCTGGCCATTGCAGCGGCTTCGATCATAGCGAAGGTGACAAGGGACCGGATGATGGTCGAGTACGCGAAGGAATATCCGTACTACGCTTTCGAGAAGAACAAAGGTTATGGGACGAAAGCCCATTATGAGGGGATCCGGGAGCACGGAATGTGCCCGATCCACCGGAAGACTTTTTTGAAAAAGATCCACTGATGTGATAAAATACATAAGTTATTACACTTATAGATCCATAGAGAAGAAGTAAGGAGCAAGCCACTATGAAAACAGATATTCAGATCGCACAGGAAACAGAGGCACTGAGGATCACGGAAATCGCTGAGAAGGCGGGGATCGAAGAAAAATTCGTAGAGCCATATGGATTCACGAAGGCGAAGATCGACTATAACATTCTGGAAGAAAGAAAGAATGAGCCGGACGGCAAAGTCGTCCTGGTGACCGCGATCTCCCCGACCCCGGCAGGCGAGGGCAAGACAACGACGACCGTCGGTCTGGCAGACGCTATGCAGCGGATCGGTAAAAAGACCATGGTCGCGCTGAGAGAGCCGTCTCTGGGACCGGTCTTCGGGATCAAGGGCGGTGCTGCCGGCGGCGGCTACGCGCAGGTGATCCCCATGGAAGATATCAACCTGCATTTTACCGGAGACATGCATGCGATCGGAGCGGCGAACAACCTGCTCGCTGCGATGCTGGACAACCATATCCAGCAGGGCAACAGCCTCGGGATCGATCCGAGAAGGATCACCTGGAAGCGCTGCGTTGACATGAATGACCGTCAGCTGCGGTTCATCACCGACGGCCTTGGCGGAAGAGTCAACGGGACCCCGAGAGAAGATGGCTTCGACATCACTGTTGCCAGCGAGATCATGGCGATCCTTTGCCTGGCAAACAACATCGATGATCTGAAGGAAAGACTGTCCAGGATCGTCGTTGGATACACCTATAACGAAGAGCCGGTAACCGCCGGACAGCTGAAGGCGCACGGCGCGATGGCAGCTCTTCTGAAGGATGCCCTGAAACCGAACCTGGTTCAGACACTGGAGCACACACCGGCCCTGATCCACGGCGGCCCGTTCGCGAACATCGCCCACGGTTGCAACTCCGTTATGGCGACAAAGACAGCTATGAAGCTGGCGGATTATGTCATCACGGAAGCCGGATTCGGCGCGGACCTCGGCGCGGAGAAGTTCCTGGACATCAAGTGCCGTATGGCAGGCATCAAGCCTTCCGCCGTCGTCATCGTGGCGACCGTTCGCGCACTGAAGCATCACGGAGGCGTCCAGAAGGCAGATCTGCAGGAGGAGAACCTGCAGGCGCTGGAGGCAGGTCTTCCGAACCTGCTGCAGCATGTGGAGAATATCACTCAGGTCTATGGCCTTCCGGCAGTCGTTGCGATCAACCGTTTCCCGACCGATACGGAAGCTGAACTGGCTCTGGTCGAAGAAAAGTGCAAGGAGCTGGGCGTCAATGTCGCGCTGAGCGAGGTCTGGGGCAAAGGCGGAGAAGGCGGCATCTCCCTCGCGGAGGAAGTCGTCCGTCTCTGTGAGCAGCCCTCGGACTTCCAGTATTCCTACGATCTGGATATGACTATAGAAGAAAAGATCAAGGCTATCGCGAAGAGGATCTACCACGCGAAGCACGTGATCATCCAGCCGCCGGCAATGAAGGAACTGAGGAAGCTCGAATCCCTTGGCTTCGACAAGCTTCCGATCTGCATGGCCAAGACGCAATACAGCTTCTCAGATGACCAGACTTTGCTCGGGGCACCGCAGGGCTGGACGCTGCAGGTTCGTGAGATCCGCGTCTCTGCAGGAGCAGGATTCATCGTCTGCCTGACCGGAAACATCATGACCATGCCGGGACTTCCGAAGAAGCCGGCAGCAGAAAACATCGATGTGGACAGCAGGGGTGTGATCTCAGGATTGTTCTAGTTAAAAAAGACAGCTTTGTGGAGGATACTAAATGACATATACGGATAAGATCTGCACAGAATTCATTGCCGATGTTGCCAGCAAAGCGCCGGTCCCAGGCGGCGGCAGTGTCGCTGCACTGGTCGGTGCATTGGGTGCGGCCCTGGGAAACATGGTCGCATCACTGACTGTCGGCAAAAAGAAATATGCTGACGTAGAGGAGGATATGCAGGAGATGATCGTTGAGATCCGGGAGATCCAGAAGCACCTGATCGATCTGGTCGAAAAGGACATCGAAACGTTCGAGCCTCTGTCAAAACTCTACGGGGTCCATCCGGAGACACAGAAGGAAAAACGCGATCATGAGATCGCCATGGAGAAGGCATTATATGATGCCTGTATGGTCCCGATGGACATCATCCGGGAATGCGGACGGGCGATCGAGCTGTCGCAGGAGTTTGCCACCAAGGGCAACCGTATCGCGGTCAGTGACGCGGCTTCCAGTGCCGTCCTCTGCAAGGCTGCCATGCAGGCTGCCAGCTTGAATGTCTATATCAACACCAATATGATGAAGAACAAGAGAAACGCGGAGAGCCTGAATAACCGCTGCGCGACCTATATCGTATACTACAGCGGTCTGGCGGACGGCGTGTTCGGATACACCGCCAACCGGCTGATGAATACCGTGCTGTAGGAAAATGAAGGAGACGCAGGGAACCGAAAGGATGCAGAGATGAGCGAGACCGTAGTTCTGCGCGGCAAGCCCGTGGCAGAAGAAATGACAGAAAAAGACCGGCAGGTCGCACAGCAGCTTCGGGAGAAAGGGATCATTCCTACGCTGGCGATCGTTCGCGTAGGAGAAGATCCGGGAGATCTGGCTTATGAACGCGGTGCGTCGAAGCGGGCGGAGAAGACCGGCATAGAGGTCCGGCATATCCAGCTCGAGGTATCCATCACTCAGGAGGAGCTGGTGGAACAGATCCGTCAGCTGAATCAGGACGATGCCGTCCACGGTGTCCTGATGCTGCGGCCACTGCCCCGCGGGATCGATGAAAAGTATGTCTGTGAACAGCTCGCACCTGCGAAGGATATCGACGGGATCACATCCGGGTCCATGGCAGGCGTCTTTATGGACACAGACACAGGCTTCCCCCCGTGTACGGCACAGGCCTGCATGGATATCCTGGATTATTACGGGGTCGACCTGACCGGCCGCAAGGTCACGGTCATGGGCCGGAGCCTCGTGATCGGTAAGCCCGTGGCCATGATGGCCATGCGCCGCAATGCCACCGTGACGGTCCTGCACAGCCGGACCACCCGGGAGGATTTCGCAAAGGCTGGACGGGACGCGGACATCGTGATCGCGGCTATGGGCCGGGCGAAAATGGTCGGCGCGGATGAGCTCGGCCTGGATCAGGTCATCCTGGATGTCGGCATCAATTCAGATGAGGACGGAGGCCTCTGCGGCGATGTGGATTTCGCGGCGGCGGAGCCGGCCGCTTCCATGATCACTCCGGTACCGGGCGGCGTCGGGAGCGTGACCACGGCGGTGCTGATGAGGCACGTGCTGCAGGCCGCGGAGAAGAGCTTGGAATAAATGCACGAAGGGATGAGGCTATCACATGAGTGATATGCCTCTTTTTTATGCTCGGACGGTGGCGGGGCAGTGCCCTCGCTCTGTCCTCGTCGCAGGTGATCAGCAACGCTCGTTCGCAGCGAATCGTCGTTTTTCCCCGTTTACTGATGACGATCCACACCGCGACGAGGACATAAGCCAAAGTATCTACGAGAACACCTTGCCAGTAGGGACCAACACTTCTGGATTTGGCAATTTTACACAAACTGCTCTATTTTTCCCTTTTTTTTGCATTTTTAGAAGATCTATGTTATAATACCGTGATAGTATGCCTGTATTGGCATTGGAAATAAAAGCTAACTCTGGGTTTCGTGGGGAAACGGAGATATATAATGAGAAGAATTGCTGCAATAATCATATCGATCTGTATCGCGGTCACAGGGACATGTACGGGGATCCCGGAGCTGATGGTAACAGGGGATGGAATAGAAGCTTCCGCAGCCAGTTACCCGGCTCTTAAAAAGATCAACTACAAAGCGACCGGAGATCAGCAGAAAGACATCATAGGGTTTGCCAAAACACAGGTCGGATACAGGGAAGGCAGTAACAACAACACTTATTTCGGCCACTGGTTCGGAGCAAACTATAATCCGTGGTGTGCGATGTTCGTGTGCTGGAGTGCGCGGAAGGCGGGCGTGGACAAGTCCATCATTCCTTCTCTGGCAACGGCTGACCGGGGCTGGGCGAAGAAACAGGGCGTGTACCATAAGTCAAAATACTGGGGTGGAAATTATAAACCGAAGAAGGGCGATCTGATCTATTTCTCCTGGAGTGTCAGAGACTGGGCGGATCATATAGGAATGGTAACCGGAACAGGTAAAGAAGACGGGACCACCTATGTCTATACAGTAGAGGGGAATAAGCACGATAAGGTAACAGAGGGCACGTACGCGCTCAATAACCGGTATATCCTCGGATACGCATCTCCGAAGTATACGACAGGGACGCCGACTACGACGACCAAGCCGACGACGTATAAGCTGAAGTATAGAGATGGTCTTGATTCTACAAGCAATGATGAAGAGGACAAGATCATTCCGCCGGTCAAAGGATCCTTCGGAAAGGAGCTCACCCTTTCGGAAACGAAATTCAAGAGGTCCGGGTATGCTTATACCAAGTGGGACATCTACCGGGAGAACAGCAACGGCAAGCTGATCTATCTCTGCCGGGATGATGCGACGGAGACTAAAGAGAAATGGTATCTGAAGAGTGAGATGCCGGACAGCTACACGATGGTGACCGTCGAATGTGGTGGTACTTTGACCATCAACAAGGCCGTGACCGGGACCGTATATGCTTCTCCTGTATGGAAGAAGGCGGATTACACCATAACCTATAAGGCCAATGGCGGCATCGGAGCACCGGCGGCACAGACCAAAAAAGAAAACAAAGATGTGAAGCTCAGCACAGATGTCCCGACAAGAGAGGGCTATGAATTCCTTGGCTGGGCGAAGAAAGCGGATGCGACCAAGGCGAAGTTCCAGCCGGGCGATACTTATACCGACAATAAGAACCTGAAGCTTTATGCAGTCTGGAAGCTGATCCCATATGCGGTAGTGACGATCGAGGGGGTCAACACGAGGTCCGGCCCAGGAACGACCTATGAGAAGCTGGATACGTTAGACGAAGGGACGCAGATCACTATCACCGCAGTCAGCGAAGACGGGAAATGGGGTATGATCGAGGACGGTTCCTGGATCGATCTCGAGTATACCAGCAAAGAAGACGAAGTCCCCGTCTATACATTGGAATACAGTGACGGAGTGACCTCGACGCAGAACGACAGAGACGTGATCAAACCGGTGATCGTTAAGTTCGGCAAGGAACAGGCGATCGCGACCGATAAGTTCACGAGAAAGGGCCACCATTACAGCAAGTATGAGATCTACCGGGTCGAAAACGGAACGGTCCGTTATTACTGCAGAGATATGGCGACCGGAAAGAAAGAAAAGTGGTATGATGAGGGCCAGCTCTCAAGGACCACGAAGTATGAGAAGTTCACTCCGGCTCCCGGGGAAAACCTCAAGATCCTCAAGGCCGCGGGAGACCTGATGATCATTACTCCGATATGGGAACTGGACACCTATACCATTTCCTACCATGCGAAGGGCGGGAAGGACGCACCGAATAAGCAGACAAAGAAATACAATAAGAAGCTGATCCTCAGCAAACATAAACCAAAGAAGTCCGGATATGACTTCCGCGGATGGGCCACCTCGAAGACGGCCAAGAAAGTGAAATATAAGCCTGGCGCGAAGTTCGTGAAGAACAAGGATACGAAGCTTTATGCCGTCTGGGAAAAGAAGGCCACGAAGGTGAAGACCACATCGGATGTGAATAAGCGAAAGGGCCCGGGCACCGAATACGATGTGATCGGCTCCATTAGCAAGGGCAAGGTCGTATCCATCGTCAAGAAGAAGAACGGCTGGGGCAAGCTCAAGAACGGCGGCTGGATCAGCCTGAGCCTGACGAAGAAGGTGACTTCAGGAACTAAGTCCAGCAAGAAGACCAAGGCGACTAAATCCAAGAAGGAACCAGCGAAGTCGTCAGACAGCAGCCTGGTGTTCACCGTTAAGGTGAGCTCGAGCGAAGGTGTCAACGTACGCACCGGCCCGGGCAGGAAATATGATGTTGTCACATCCTATGAGAAGGGCAAGACGCTGAAGATCGAAAAGGTCAAGAATGGATGGGGACAGCTGCAGAACAAGAGCAAACGCTGGATCCTGCTGAAATACACTAAGATCACCAGTGGATACAGGGTCAAGATCACATCGGATGATCTGAACCAGAGAAAGGGTCCGGGCGTGCAATACGATATCAAGAGTGTCATCAAGCCCGGCAAATACAATATCTCCAAGATCAATGGAGACTGGGGAAAGGTAAAGGAGACCGGATACTGGGTCTATCTGGCATATACGACGCGTATCAAATAAAAGGAGAAATCGATGAAGAGAAATCTGGCAAAAACGTACGATCCTAAGGATTTTGAAGACAGAATATACGAGAAATGGGAATCCAGCGGTGCATTCCGGGCAGAAAGAGATCCGGATAAAACGCCGTTCACGATCGTAATGCCCCCGCCAAATATCACCGGACAGCTGCATATGGGACACGCGTTGGACCAGACTTTGCAGGATGTCCTGACCCGGTTCAAGCGTCTGCAGGGATATAGCGCCCTGTGGCTTCCGGGAAGTGACCATGCCAGCATAGCCACAGAGGTCAAGGTCGTAGACCGGATCCGTGAGGAAGAAGGCAAGGAGAAGGAAGATCTGGGAAGAGAAGAATTCCTCCGCCGTGCCTGGCAGTGGAAGAAGGAGTTCGGCGGCAAGATCACGAAGCAGTGCCGTAAGCTCGGAGATTCCTGTGACTGGGAAAGAGAACGCTTTACCATGGATGAGGGCTGCAACAAGGCGGTCAACCATTTCTTCGTCCAGCTGTATAAGAAGGGCCTGATCTATCGCGGCAACCGTCTGATCAACTGGTGCCCGCAGTGCGGGACATCGCTCTCAGATGCCGAGGTAGAGCACGAAGATAAGAATGGATTCTACTGGTATTTCAGATATCCCGGCGCAGATGGAAGCGAAGGGATCGTCGTAGCGACCTCCCGTCCGGAGACTATGTTCGGCGATGTGGCCATCGCGGTCTCTCCGGAGGATGAGCGGTACAAGGACATGGTGGGGAAAACGGTGATCCTGCCTCTGGTGGACAGAGAGATCCCCGTGATTGCCGACCCGTATCCGGATCCTGAGAAGGGTACCGGTGCTGTTAAGATCACGCCGGCACACGACGAGAACGACTTCCAGGTCGGACAGAGACATGATCTGGAGAACCTTTGCTGCATCAATGAAGATGCGACCATGAATGAGCTGGCCGGCAAATATGAGGGAATGGACCGGTATGAATGCCGGAAGGCCTGGGTGAAAGATCTTGAAGAGGCCGGGTACCTGGTCAAGATCGAGGAAATGGTCATCCCGACCGGCGAGTGCTATCGCTGCCACACCGTCGTAGAGCCAATGCTCTCAGACCAGTGGTTCGTGAAGATGGAAGATCTCGCGAAGCCGGCTATTGAAGCTGCTAAGAAAGGTGATCTTCGCCACGTGCCGGACCGGTTCGATAAGACCTATCTGCGCTGGCTGGAAGAGATCCGCGACTGGTGTATCTCCAGACAGCTTTGGTGGGGACACCGGATACCGGCATGGTACTGCGATACCTGCGGAGAAGTGATCGTCGGCGAGGAGACACCGGAGAAATGCCCGAAGTGCGGTGAGATCCATCTGCGGCAGGACGAGGATGTCCTCGACACATGGTTCTCTTCGGCGTTGTGGCCATTCTCTACCCTCGGATGGCCGGAAGAGACAGAAGATCTGAAATACTTCTATCCTACCGATGTACTCGTCACAGGATACGATATCATCTTCTTCTGGGTCGTCCGGATGGTATTCTCCGCCTTGGAGACGACCGGTCAGGTTCCGTTCCATGACGTATATGTCCACGGACTCGTCCGAGATGCTCAGGGACGCAAGATGAGTAAATCTCTGGGCAACGGTATCGATCCGCTGGAGATCATCGACCAGTACGGAGCGGATGCACTGCGGTTCATGCTGACGACCGGTATCACCCCGGGCAATGACATGCGGTTCAAGACGGACCGTCTGGAAGCAGCCCGTAATTTCGCGAATAAGCTTTGGAATGCATCGAGATTCGTGATCATGAACCTCGATGAGGAGCAGGAGCTCACGGCACCGAAGCCGGAGCAGCTCAAGGATGAAGATAAATGGATGCTCTCCCGTCTGGGAGAAGCCGTCAAATATGTGACGGAGACCATGGAGAAATACGATCTCGCACTGGCCGGCCAGCGGATCTATGATCTGATCTGGAACGAGTACTGCGACTGGTACATCGAGATCGTGAAACAGCGTCTCTACGGAGAGGATGAAGAGGATAAGCAGGTCGCCAGAGCGGTCCTGGTAAGCGTTCTGAAAGATATGCTGACCCTGCTGCATCCGTTCATGCCGTTCATCACGGAGGAGATCTGGGGATATCTGCCGGGAGGAGACCCGGACAGCGATGATCCGGATGACTTCCTGATCCGTGCCGACTGGCCGGCAGCCGATGAGGCGATGAACTTCCCGAGAGAAACAGAGATCCTGGAGATGGCGATGGCCATCATCCGCAGCATCCGTAACATACGTGCGGAGGCAGAGGCGGCCCCGGGCAAGAAACTCCATGGAGTCATTCTGGCGAGCGGGGACAAGAAGGAGATCTGCCAGGCCGCGGAACGTTACATCAGGAATCTGGCGAACCTGAGCGACCTGACATTTATCACGGACAAGTCCGAAGTGCCGGAGGAAGTCATGTCTGCCGTCGTAGATGGGGCAGAGGTCTTCGTTCCGCTGGATGATCTGATGGATTATGAAGCGGAGCTTGCCAGACTGCAGAAGGAAAAGGCTCGTCTGGAAGGCGAAGTGAAGCGGGTCGTTTCCAAGCTGAGCAATGAGGGATTCGTCAGCAAGGCTCCAGAGAAGGTCGTTGTGGCGGAACGCGAGAAACAGGTGAAATATGAGGAAATGCTGGCCAAGGTCAATGAGCGTCTCGCCATTGTAGAGAACAAGGTCAGGGGATAACAGCAGTTAGCTTTAGAGGATATGGCAGAGAATACCGGCATTATCGAGAGAATACATGAATTCGAACGCTTTGGTGTCAATCTGGGCATGGAGCGGCTGACGGAATTGCTGCGGCGTCTCGGAAACCCGCAGGATGGCATGAAGTACATCCATGTGGCCGGGACCAACGGCAAGGGGTCCGTGTGCGCATTTCTCACGGAAGCCTTGCGCTCATGCGGCTATAAGGTGGGCCTGTATATCTCTCCGTATATTGAAGTGTTCAATGAGCGGATCCAGTATGACGGAAGATACATCACGGACGAAGAACTGGACAAGTACGGATGGCAGGCAGTCCGGGCCGCTGAGGAGATGGTGGCCGAGGGGCTGACATCACCGACGGAATTCGAGGTCGTTATGGCGATCACGTTCCTGTTCTACCGGGATGTGAAGCCGGATATCATTGTGCTGGAGTGCGGCATGGGCGGAGAGGGAGATGCGACGAACATCATCCGTGACCCGCTCGCCTGCATCTTCACATCGGTCTCGTTCGATCACATGCAGGTGCTCGGTAATACGCTGGAGGAGATCGCTGCGACTAAGGCCGGGATCATCAAGGATGGTGCACCTGTCATCTCTAATGTGAAGGAGCACGGCCCGGCGGCGGTGATCGCGAGAACGGCCTATCAGAAGGGCTCCCGCCTGTACGATGTATCGAAAGTCCGTTGCAGCACGGACTGGGAAAGCCCGGTGGGCCAGCAGGTCAGCATGCAGCTGCTGGAGACGGATTACAGCGAGATCGAGATCATAATGACCGGGAAACATCAGGCCGAAAACCTGAAGACCGCACTGGCATGCATAGAGGTCCTTCGCAGGAGCAGGAAGATCCAGGTCGAACGGAGCCGGCTTTATGAAGGACTGAAAAAAGCCATGCAGCCCGGACGGTTCGAGGTGGTCCTCGGCCGGGAGGAATGGCTGAACGAAGGAAGATTCGCACCCATGGTCATACTCGACGGTGCTCATAATGAAGCCGGGGCGGCAGCGCTGCAGAAGGCGATGGAGCGGCTGTTCGAGGGTAGGAAGATCTTACTTGTGACCGGGATACTGGCTGACAAGGAAGTGGACCGGATTCTGGAGCATTTTATCAGGATCACGAAGGATATCATCGTGACGGAGCCGGAGAGCCCGAGAAAGCTCTCCGCACAGGACATGAAAGAGAAGCTGAAAGCACATGGGATCCTTCCAATCGATGTCACACAGGATGCTGAAGCCGGGCTGGAGGCGGCCAGAGCGATCTGGAACACATATGATGTAGTTCTTTTCGCAGGGTCCCTCTATTTGATCGGGGCAGTCAGGAGGATGATCAGAGATGGAGAAACAGACGGATAAGAGCGAGCGCAGAAAAAAGGTTCTGCTGTACTATAACGCCTATTCCGGCAGCGGCGTGTTCCGGAACAATCTGGATCACATCATCGACCGCTGTCAGAAGGCCGGATACCAGGTCGTCCCGGTAAGGGCTGCTCACGGCGTCGTGATCAACAAAGTTTTCGAAACTCTGCGCCAGGTGGAATACAGCCGGATCATCGTGGCAGGAGGCGACGGGACCATGAACACCTGTGTGAACGCTATGGTCCGGCATGGGATCGACCTGCCTATAGGCATACTGCCGGCAGGTACGGCCAATGATTTCGCATATTATTTCGAACTGCCGTCAGACCTGGAACTGCAGCTGGATGTGGCGCTCGGCAGCAAGACGACGAAAGCCGATGTGGGTCTGGTCAACGACAGATGTTTTATCAACGTCTGCGCGATGGGCGCACTGGTGGATGTGAGCCAGAAAACCGATCCCAACCTGAAGAATGCACTGGGACAGATGGCATACTATCTGACCGCTCTGACAGAACTGCGTCAGATCCACCCGATCAAAGTCAAGCTGACCACGCCGGAGGAGATCTACGTTGAAGATGTTTATTTCATGGTGGTCATGAACGGTGAGTCTGCGGGCGGCTTCCGTAAGCTTTCCCCGTCTTCTTCCATGGATGATGGCAAGCTGGATGTGATCGCTTTCAGGAAGATGCCGATCGTGGAGTTCGGTCCGCTTCTGTTCGAGGTCGTCAACGGACGGCATCCGGAGAACAAAAATGTCCTTTATTTCCAGACGACATCCCTGAAGATCGAATCTGACGAAGATCTGTATACGGATATCGATGGAGAAGAGGGCGCCAGTCTCCCGCTGGTATTTGGGGTACTTCGCCAGCGGCTGGACGTTTTCGTTTCAGAGGAGAGGTGGCATTATGACGATTAAGATCCGTGAAACAGAGGATTACGAAAGGCTGGTCCCGTTCTTTATCGAAAACGGGCTGGAATTTTCAGAGGAAGACGAGACTCCGACCGACCTGGTCAAATGCTGGGATGCCTTCGATGAGGACCTTCTGGTCGGCGGATTCGTTTTGGCCAGAAGAGACGGTGAGTTCATCTGCGACGGGATCGCGGTCCATCCGGACTATCGCGAGCAGGAGCTCGGCAGGAAAATGCTTCGCCTTGGGATCGAGGAAACGGTTCAGCAGGGCGGAGAGAAAATGTATCTGGTGGCCCGCGCCCCGGGGTTCTTTCGCAGGGAGGGGTTCGAGACCGTCCCGAGGGAGAACGCTCCTAATTTCTTTGAATGCCTTACCTGCGATCAGTATGGCGTCACATGCCATCCTGAGGTCATGCTAAAGGTATTGAAATAAAAGGTATTGAGATAAGTTAGAGAGGAGAAACAGTCATGACGAAGAAGGAACGTAGGAAACATCTGCTGCGAAGACGTGCGTTGCCGATCCTGATGGCAGTCGTGATGGTCCTGACCATGGGATTCTTACCGTCAGGCAATGCCTCGGCTTCGATCCCAACGATCAACTACGCGAAGCTTCCGCCGGCATATGCATCGGGGTACCACGCTTATAAGTGCATCGACATCTCCAATTGGCAGGGAGCACTGACGAAGAGCCAGTTCAAAAAACTCAAGAGCAAGGGGATCAGCCACGTGATCGTCCGTGTGGGATACACGAGGTGGGCCTCTTTCCTGCGGTTCAAGGATGCCAGCTATAAGGAGAATATCACCAACGCTTACGCAGCCGGATTAAAAGTCGGCGCCTACTATTATTCTCAGGCGAAGACAGAGAAACAGGCTGTGAAGGAAGCGAACAAGACCATTAAGCTTCTAAAAAAATACAAATCGAAGATCACCCTGCCGGTCGCCTTCGACTATGAATTCGAGGGACGGCTTTCGTCCAGAAGATCCTCGAAGTTAAAGAGCGCCAATGCGAAGATCTGTGCTGCTTTCTGCGACAAGGTCAAGAAGGCAGGCTACACACCGATGGTCTACGCAGCGACCGGTCAGCTCGAAAACTATCTGAATACGCCGTGGCTTGAGAAGAGGTACAAAATCTGGGCCGCGAACTTCATGAGAAACACATCCCACACGACGGGTTACGATGGCAAGATGTATATGTGGCAGTTCTCTGATTCCGGCCGGTTCGGCACATCTGTGACCAACACCGACCGGGTGGACCTGAATTACATCTTCGTGAAGAAGACCGGCGAGTGGGTCAAGATGAGCAATGGCAAGTACAAATACCGGGAGGACGGAGTATACCTGACCAGCCAGTGGCTGGAGCTGGACGGTAAGAAGTATTATCTGAACAGCAACGGATACCGCGTCACAGGATATAAGAAGATCGGCAACTATTATTACGGGTTTGATTCCAATGGCGTGATGTACAAAAACACGAAGGCCGTGATCAACGGGAAAACCTACAGGTTCCTTAAGAACGGCCGCTCCATCCTGTACAGGGTCAAGGTCGTGAATGTAACCGACGGACTGGCCTACAGGACAGGCCCGAGCACCAGTTCCAAGTATAAGACCGTAGGAAAATACGATCCGGGTTATAAATTCAATGTGGTCAGGACCTCTGGAGATTGGTTCCTGGCCTGCAGCGGTGAAGGCAAGGGACGCTGGTCCCTGTCCCAGGAGGACGGTACCATTTATCTCGAGATCAAGACCGCTTATCCGTTAGAACAGTAACAAAGGTTTTTCCCTCATGAGTGACGACAGATACAAGAACCAGGAACAGATAGCTAAAGAAGAAGCATACAGAGAATACCTCAGACTGCGCCAGGAGACCCGCAAGACAACTCCTATCACAGAAACACCTTATGGTGCTTCCGAACTCCGAAAACGCATGAAGGAGCAGGAGGCCCAAAAACAGGCTTACATGCGGGAAAGAGCCGCGGAGGAAGAAGCCGCGTCTCGAAAGAAGTTTGGCCGGGGCCGCCGGGGGGAAGCCCGCAGAAGGTCTGAAGAAGAGGCTCTCTTTCGCAATGCGGACCGTCAGCCGAGACCCGAAAGAAAAACCAGAAAAAGGCCGAAGTCAAAGCTTCGGACGGCGATCATCATCCTTATCATTCTGGTATTTGGCCTCGGGGCACTTACCGTATGCGCTTTTGGCATGGCGGCAGCCACACTGGGCAAGATCGGTGATCTGGACATCAACAAGAGGGATCTGGAGATCAGCCAGACCGCAGCATCCAATCTGGATGACTATAACAATATAGCGGTTCTAGGAGTGGATGCCAGAAATGTCGACGACGACAGCGACAGCCGAAGCGACGCGATCGTCATCGTGAGCATCAATAAGAAAACCAACGAGATCAAGATGTTCTCCGTTTTCAGGGATACGCTTCTGGATCTGGGCGGGGATGCCGGACTGGACAAGATCACGCACGCATATTTCTACGGAGGCGCGCAGAGGACCCTGCAGGCGCTGAACAAGAATATGGATCTGAACATCGATAAGGCCGTGGTCATCAACTGGAAGACCGTCGCCGAAGTGATCGATGCGCTCGGAGGGATCACGATCGATATCCAGGAATCCGAGATCGAGGAGATGAACAAGTACATCGGTGGTACCGCGAAGACCACCGGCAGTGAGAAGAAAAAGATCAAGCACGCGGGCAAGCAAAAGCTGAACGGGGCCCAGGCGGTCACCTACGCCAGGATCCGAAAGGATGCGGCGACCGGCGATTACCGGAGAAATGAGCGTATGAAGATCGTCATGGCGAAGACCTTCAAGAAGGCGAAGAAAGCAGACATCTTCACCTTGAAAGAGATCTGTGACAATGCCTTCCCGCAGGCAAAGACCAACATTTCCACCAGAGAACTGATGTCTATGGCGCTGAAGTTCAAATCGTATGATATGACCAGCAGTACGACCGGATGGCCATATGATGTATCCGGATGGATGGGCTATGCGGGTGCGGGATATGCCTGGTACGGACCGCCGGTGACGCTGTCCAGCAATGTCAGCAAGCTATATGATAAATTCTTCGAGATGCCGGATTATGAACCGACCGAGACGGTCAGGACGATCAGCGAGAACATCTCCACCCTGACAGGACTCTATTGATATTTTGAACGATATTTGAGAAAATCTATGAAAGAGAAAAAAACAGTACTGGTATTGTTCGGCGGAGCTTCCTCAGAGCACGAGGTCTCCTGCACATCGGCTGCGTCGATCCTTCGCAGGATCGACCGGGACGCTTATGAAGTACGGATGGCAGGAATCACCAAGGAGGGCAAATGGCTCCTGACAGGAGCACAGCCCGAAGCGATCGAGAAAGGACTCTGGGAACAGGATGAACAGAACAGGAATCTTCTGGTCTCGCTCGATACGGATCAGAAGGGGCTCTTCGTGTACACAGAAAACGGAGCGTCTCATCTTCCTGTGGATGTCGTTTTCCCGGTACTGCATGGGAAGAACGGAGAAGATGGTACGGTGCAGGGACTGCTCCATATGGCGGGCATCCCGTTCGTAGGATCAGATACCGCCAGCTCTGCCGCCTGTATGGATAAGGGCATAGCTAAGGCTCTCGTCTCACAGGCCGAGGCAGCGAACCAGGCGAAATGCTGCATCATTCACAGGTCAGGCTGCGACGCAGAGGAAGCAGCCGAAGGTGCGGATGCGTTTTTCACCGGTCAGTACCCGCTGTTTGTCAAACCGGCCAGGGCAGGTTCCTCCGTTGGGATCAGCAAGGTCAAGAGGAGAGAAGACCTGCCGCAGGCGATCCTTAAGGCATTCGCAGAAGACAGCAAAGTCCTCGTAGAAGAGATGATCACAGGAAGAGAACTGGAAGTCGCTGTCCTTGGCAACGATGATCCGGTGGCCTCCTGTGTAGGAGAGATCTTCACGGCGGGCGAATTCTATGATTATGAAGCAAAATACCAGGACATCGGATCTAGAACGGAAGTGGTCCGGGATCTTCCGGAGGAGATGGAACTCGAAATCCGGGAGACGGCGCTTCGGATCTACCGGGTCCTGGAATGCAGGGGACTGGCCAGAGTGGACTTCTTCCTGACCGAAGAAGGCCGGCTGGTCTTCAATGAGATCAACACCATGCCGGGGTTCACGAAGATCAGCATGTACCCCGCTCTTTGGGAGGCGTCCGGCCTGAGTTATTCCGGACTGATCGATGAGCTGATCAAACTGGCGTTTGACGACGAGAGACACTAAAGAGAGGCACTATGAATAGTACTGATAGCAAAAACGAAAAAGGATTAAGGGCACGGCTATCCCGGATCCGGACGATCCAGGACAGATTCCCGTTTCCGCTCGTAGCAGGGCTGCTGGTGCTTGTGATCCTGATCGAGATCATTTTCTGTATCCTGATGATCTCTCTGGGGATCCTTCCGGGGCAGTATGTGGCGCTGGTCATCGTGATCCTGCTGGCGATCGATGTCGGGATATTCTTCCTGGTCACGAACCGGAAACGAAGCCGGGGAAGATTCTACACGGGACTCATCGTTGCAGTTGTGATGATGATCCTGCTGCTGCCGATGGCATACTTCCTGAATACCACAGGGGAAGCGATCCAGAAACTGGTCGCCCAGCATGATCAGTTCGAGGAGTATGAGGTCATCACATCCTCGGACAGCGCATATGAAGATGTCTCCGACATCCATGGTAAGACAGTATATGTCCTGGGTGTCGATGACAAGATGAACGTCGAGGCCAGGGAAAAGCTGGTCACCAAGGCGGATGTCGAGCTCAATGATTCCGAGAAGGACATTACTGCGCTCGGGAACCGCATCTATAATGAGCAGACGAAAAAAGCCAGTGATGACCTGATCCTGGTCAGTGAGTCCCAGTACGAACTGCTCTGTGACGGGATCGACGGGTTCAAAAAGAACTCCAAGATCATCTATACGGAAAAGATCATGAAGCGGGCGGATACGGGCAGCGATGCCGTAAACGTGACCAAAGATCCGTTCAATATCTATATCACTGGTATCGATGCCTGGGGCAGCATCGACAAGGTCTCAAGAAGTGACGTCAACATGATCGTAACGGTCAATCCGCAGACCAGGACCATTCTTCTGACCTCCATCCCGAGAGACGCCTACGTCCCGCTCCATACCTATGGGGAATATGACAAGCTGACGCATACCGGGATCTATGGTGTCGAGGAGACCCTGAGCACCGTAGAAGATTGGCTGGACATTGACCTGAACTATTACGTGAAAGTCAACTTCTCCATGGTCGTCGGTCTGGTCAACGCGATCGATGGTATCACACTCTACAATGAGGAGGAATTCCAGTCGAGTATCGCACCATACTGGTACAAAAAAGGCTGGATCACCATGCACGGGAAGAAGACCCTGTACTACGCAAGAGAGCGTAAGTGGTTCGAAGGCGGAGATGCCCGCAGGACTACGCATCAGCAAAAGGTCATGGAAGCGATCATCAAGAAGGTCAGCAGCAGCGAAGTGATCCTGACGCACTATACAGATATTCTCGCCGTCGTTTCAGAGAACATGACCATGAATCTGACCGATCGTGAGCTAAAGGCTCTGGCCAGGATGCAGCTAAGCGATATGGATACCAAATGGACGATCAAGATGGCAAACGTCAAGTGCGAAGAAGCGGAACGGGGGACCTTCAGCATGGGCATGGGCCGTATGCTGTTCGTCAACATCCCGAAGGAAGAAAGCGTTGAAAAGGTAAAAGAGAAGATCCATGATGTCATGTATCCGGCGGAGACGGAAGAGACGGATGATGTGACGGACCTGCTGCAGGGTAATTAAGGAGAGCGATCTTATGAGGAACCTGAAGTTTAATGTCGCGCCGCAGACCGGCCGGGAAGAACAGCATATCAGCAAGGCGATCGAAACCGGCAGGATCTGTGGGGACGGAGTCTATACGAAGCAATGCAATCAATGGATCGAGGAACATACGGGAGCAGCGGGAGCCTATCTGACGACGTCCTGCACCCAGGCTCTGGAGATGGCCGCCCTTATGGCGGATATCCATCCGGGAGATGAAGTGATCCTGCCATCCTATACGTTCGTTTCCACAGCGAATGCGTTCGCCCTTCGCGGGGCGCAGCTCGTGTTCGTGGATATCCGTCCGGATACGAACAACATCGATGAGAACCTGATCGAGGATGCCATCACGGAGAAGACCCGTGCGATCGTTCCGGTCCATTATGCCGGCGTCGGCTGCGAGATGGATACGATCATGGAGATCGCGGAACGTCATCATCTGATCGTCGTGGAAGATGCGGCGCAAGGTGTCTGTGCCTCTTACAAAGGCAGGGCCCTCGGAAGCATAGGAGACTTCGGCTGTTTCAGCTTTCATGAGACGAAGAATTACAGCATGGGCGAAGGCGGTGCGATCCTGATCCGCGATCCGGAGAAGACGGACGCGGCGGAGATCATCCGGGAAAAGGGCACCGACCGGAGCCGGTTCCTCCGGGGACAGGTGGACAAATACAGCTGGGTGAGCATCGGCTCATCGTATCTGCCAAGCGATATCAACGCGGCTTATCTGTGGCCGCAGCTGGAGGATGCTGAGGTGATCAATCAGGCCAGGCTTGCCTGTTGGGATGCTTACTATGAGCAGCTCCAGCCTTTGCAGGAGAGAGGCCTTGTCGATCTTCCAGTGATCCCTGAGGAATGTCAGCACAACGCGCATATGTTCTATGTGAAGGTGGCTGATATCGAACAGCGCAGCGCTCTCATCGCGCACCTTAAAGAGAATGGGGTATCGGCGGTCTTTCACTATGTACCGCTCCATTCAGCGACGGCAGGGAGAAAATACGGCAGGTTCCACGGAGAGGACCGGTTCACCACGAAGGAGAGCGAACGCCTCCTGAGACTGCCGATGTATTACGGTCTTACCGAAGATGATGTAAGCTATGTTGCGGAGATGATCCGCGGATTTTTCGACTGAGAAAAGGAGACGGAGCCATGAAGGGAATCGTACTGGCCGGAGGCAAAGGAACAAGACTGTACCCCATGACAAAAGCCATTTCCAAACAGCTTTTGCCGATCTATGACAAGCCGCTCATCTACTATCCGATCTCGGTGCTGCTCCTGGCGGGCATCCGGGAGATCCTCATCATTTCCACCCCGGTGGATATCGGGGATTATCAGGATCTGCTCGGGGACGGAAGCAAGCTGGGGGTCCATTTCCAATACAAGGTGCAGGAGACGCCGAGAGGTCTGGCGGATGCCTTCATCCTGGGCGAGGAGTTTATCGGGGACGATGATGTCTGCCTCGTGCTCGGGGACAATGTGTTCTACGGGCAGGACCTGACCAAGATCGTCAGCGATGCCAAGAAGGATCTGGACGGCGCCGTCGTCTTCGGATACCCGGTCAAGGATGCCACCGCTTTTGGCGTCGTCGAATTTGACGAGGACAACCGGGTCATTTCCATTGAAGAGAAACCCGCGAAACCAAAATCCAATTATGCGGTCCCGGGACTCTATTTCTATGATCATGATGTCATTGAGATCGCCAAAAACGTCGTTCCATCCGCCCGCGGTGAGATCGAGATCACATCCGTGAACAACGCTTACCTCGCGCAGGGCAAGCTGAAGGTCGCTCTGATGAAGCGTGGTATGGCGTGGCTCGATACCGGTACGCCGGACGGCATGCTCAAGGCGTCGGAATTCGTGGAAGCCGTCCAGGCACGGCAGGGCTTCTATATCGCCTGTCTCGAAGAGATCGCCTGGCGTAGAGGCTTCATCGATGAGGCGCAGCTTCGTGCCATCGGTGAGGAGCTGTCCATGACCGATTACGGACAGTACATCCTGTCGCTGCTGGATTAAAGGCTACGGGCCATCTGATCTTATGTTGTCTCTGATCGTCAAAGCACTGAATAAAACCAATAATATCAGCCGCAGCACCTACCTGTGGAATGCGATCAATTCCGGGCTGTCTGCGGCTTTGTTTCCTGTGATCCTGCTGGTCGTCAAAAGGACCAATGGAGTCTATGACGCCGGGATCTATTCGATCGCCTTCGCGGTGGCGGCCCTGATGCTTTTTGTCGGGCAGTATGGCCTCCGGAGGTTCCAATCATCGGACATCAACGAGAAGTACACGTTCCGGGAATACCACGGCATGCGGTTCATCACCTGCGGGGTCATGATCATCGCGAGCGCCGGGTACTGTTTCTATGGGATCCTTTTCAGGGACTACGGATGGGACAAGTTCACCATCATCTTCCTGATCTGCCTGTTAAAAGTGATCCAGGCTTATGCGGATGTTTTGCACGGGCATATGCAGCAAAAAGGCCGGCTGGATGTGGCGGCCAAGGCCTCTGCGGTCCGTTTCCTGGCGGAGCTCGTTTCCTGCTGTACGGCGCTGATCCTGACCCACGACCTGCTGCTGTCCTCCGTCATCTGCATCCTGGTCTCCCTGACGGTCCTGCTGCTGACCTCCGTGAACGCGGCGCGGGACTACTGTGATACCCTTCGTCCATCGATCGGGGCAGGAAAGTTCCGGATGCTCCTTATAGAGGGGTTCCCGCTCTTTCTCAGCCTGTTCCTCAATATGTACATCAGCAATGCCCCGAAGTATGCCATCGACGCGCATCTGACGGAGGAGATCCAGACCTATTACAACGTCCTCTTCATGCCGGCATTCGTGATCCAGCTGATCGCATACTTCATCTTCAACCCGATCCTGACGACCTATGCGAAGCTTTGGCTGTCGGAGAAGCGGGAGGATTACAGGAAGCTCTGCAGGCTGATCCGCAGGCAGTGCCTGATCCTTCTGGGGCTTACCGCTCTGGCGGTCCTGGTCGCGCTTACCATCGGGATCCCGGTGCTGGCGTTTATCTTCGATCTGGATCTGACCGGACACAGGATCGATCTGGCGATCCTGATGGTCGGGGGCGGGGCGATGGCCTACGGCGTGTTCTTTAACTATGTGATCACCATCATCCGGGAGCAGCTGTTCCTGCTCATCAGCTACGGGATCGCGGCGATCGCGGCATTAGTGCTCTCCGGCCCCTTCGTGGTACACGCGGGGATCACCGGTGCGTCCCTGCTCTACGCCGTTCTGATGTGCGTGCTTGCGGCCCTTTTGGGAGCCGTGCTCCTTTGGAAGCTTCGGGCGGGGAAGAAAAACCTACGATAGACTTTTTTTTCGGGGCGATGACACTGTCCTGCACTCGCCCGCACAAGAAAAAAACGCTGTCACATTGATTCATGCAACAGCGTTCTATAATGGTCGTGCTATTCTTCCGGCCGGACCTCAATATGGATATTGTCCAGCGCCTCATGCAGCTTATCCACGGCCTCCTCCAGGCTGCGGCCCTTCGTGATCACATGACCGATCCGGTTCGGGCCGACATGGAATTTGCGGACGGGATCCCCGGGCTTATAGTCAAACTGAACATCTACGATATCC
>JAFRLD010000211.1 GCA_017431395.1 Bacillota bacterium
CGCTTCACGTTCATCCACCGGGTCTGTGATGAGAACGTGCATAAACCCAGGGAGAGCCGGGAGCGGCTGCGCAGTGAGAAGCTGGACCGGATCCTGACGGGCAAATATACGGCTATACCAGCCTTCATAGCCATCATGGGGCTGACCTTCTGGCTGAACTTTAATGTGATCGGCGCCTGGCTGCAAGGGTTGGTGGAGGCCGGCGTTGGGATCCTGACGGAGATCGTGGATAAGATGCTGACAGCAGGGCATGTGAATGCAGCCATCCACAGTCTGATCATCGACGGGATCTTCGAGGGGGTCGGGGTGGTCCTGAGCTTCCTTCCGATCATCGTCACCTTATTCTTCTTCCTGTCGATCCTCGAAGACAGCGGTTACATAGCCCGGGTGGCCTTCTTCATGGATAAGATGCTGCGAAAGATCGGACTCTCCGGGCGCAGTATCGTGCCGATGCTGATCGGTTTCGGCTGCACTGTGCCCGCGGTCATGGCAACGAGAACTCTGCCAAGCGAGCGGGACCGCAAGATGACGATCCTGCTGACCCCGTTCATGAGCTGCTCCGCGAAGGTGCCGATCTATGCGTTCTTCACCAGCGCGTTTTTCCCGGGACACGGGGGACTGATCATGACCGGGCTCTATGTGCTCGGGGTGGTGCTTGCCATTCTGGTCGCCTTCCTATATAAGAAGCTGTTCCGGGGGGAGGCGGTCCCGTTCGTGATGGAACTTCCGGATTACCGGCTGCCCGGGATCAAGAATGTTCTGAGGCTCATGTGGGATAAGGCGAAGGATTTCCTGCAGCGGGCGTTCTCCATCATTCTCATAGCGACCATCGTGATCTGGTTTCTGCAGAGTTTCGATCCGCATCTGAACATGGTCGAGAATTCCCAGGAAAGCATTCTGGCGATCATCGCGGGATGGATCACTCCGGTCATGATCCCGGCGGGACTCGGCGACTGGAAGATCTGCACGGCTCTGATCGGGGGCTTCATGGCTAAAGAGACCGTGGTCTCCACACTGGGGATCCTCTACGGCGGCGGCATCGCCGGGGCTATGACCTCGCTCACAGCGGCCTGCCTGCTGGTATTTGCCCTCCTCTATACCCCTTGCGTTGCGGCCATCACCTCCACGAAACGGGAACTGGGCTGGCGCTGGGCCATCGGAGTCGTCATCTGGCAGTGCGTCATCGCCTGGATCGTGGCGTGCCTCGTGCATTTGATCGGGCTTTGGATATGATCAAACGAATAAATCGAAGGGAGTGCAAATATATTTGCGCTCCTTTTTGTTTTTTGATAAAATAGAAGCCGGAGGAACGAAAGAATGAGAGGCAAAGATTATATGGCGGTGCTGCGAGCCGTGACGGAGGTCATGGGCGAGGCGATCCACATCGTGGATGCGTCGGGCAAGACCATATTATATAATGAAGCGATGGCCCAGCTCGAGAAGATCTCTGTGGAGGACGCGCTCGGTAAGCCGTTCCGTCAGGTGTTCGGAAACATCCCGGAATCGGAGAGTACCCTTTATCAGGCGCTGGTGAACCGGCAGGAGATCCGAAACAAACAGCAGACCTATCTGAATATCTACGGCAAACAGGTCACGACCATCAATACCACGATCCCGATCATCGTCGATGACCGGGTGGTGGCTGCGATGGAGGTGGCCAGGGATATCACCGAGCTAAAGGATATGAGCGATAAGATCCTGTCGCTGCAGGACAGTATCTCCGCGGGCAGCCGCGATGAAAGTCTTGATGCAAAGGCTGGAGCGGCTGTGGGTGCAGAGCCCGGAACGGTCCGGACGGGGCCGGGCGGGATACGCCAATACCATTTCTCGGATATCATCGGAGAGGATCCGGGATTCCTGCAGGCGGTAGACCGCGCCATGCGGGCCACGACCAATACCGCCTCCGTATTCATCTATGGGGAGACCGGAACCGGCAAAGAGCTGTTCGCCCAGAGCATCCATTACGGCGGAAAGCGCCAAAACAAGCCGTTTTTAGCCCAGAACTGCGCAGCGATCCCCGAGAGCTTGCTGGAGGGGATCCTCTTCGGCACAGAGAAAGGCGGCTTCACCGGAGCGGTGGACCGGGCAGGACTGTTCGAACAGGCAAACGGCGGGACGCTGCTTCTTGACGAGGTCAGCGCCATGCCATATGAACTGCAGAGCAAATTGCTGCGGGTCCTGCAGGAGAAGTATATCCGGCGAGTCGGCGGCAGCAAGGACATCCTGGTGGATGTCCGGATCATCGCCACCGTTAACGAAACCCCGCAGGAACTGATCGAACGGGGCGCGCTCAGACCGGACCTGTATTACCGGCTGAACGTCATAGGGATCACGCTTCCGCCGCTCAGGGAGCGCCGGGGAGACATCCCGATCCTGGCCGACCGGTTCATCAAGAAATATAATGATGAATACGAGAGAGAGATCTGGATGATCGCAGAGCCTGCCCTGGAAAAACTGAAGAATTACAGCTATCCGGGCAATGTCAGGGAACTCGAGAACATCATCATGTCAGCGGTCTCCATGGCAGAAGAGGAACACGTGCTGACGGAACGGGACATCATGCTGCAGCAGGAGTACCACGAGAGCCATTCGAGGGTCAGTGAGTTCAGCCAGGAAGGCGAGAGCCTGGCGGAGTATCTGGCCGGGATCGAGCAGTCCGTGATCCGCCAGTACCTGACATCCAACGGAGGGAATGTGACGAAAACGGCGAAAGATCTCGGAATGCTGCGGCAGAATCTGCAGCATAAGCTGAAAAAGTATGAGATCGTGTGAATAATATTCATAAGAGCAAAAATCTTTGCACAAATGTGCAAAAATATTTGCGAATTCTACTATTAATTCACAGAAAATTAACAAGAATAATATACAGGATCCTATCGAAAAAGGCTGGAAACATTGGAATTCCAGCCTTTGCACATGTTTGAAAAAAAGTTGGCACGGCACTTGCTATATATATGAGCACAATCTGTTAAGTCTATTATTTAATCTTAATTCAATAAGAAAAGGAGAAAAACATGGAAAACGTAAAAGTAATCATTTGGGGTCTTGGCGCAATGGGCGGCGGCATTGCCGATATGCTTCTTTCTAAGGAAGGCGTTGACATCGTTGGTGTTGCTGGTAGAGAGCACAAGCAGGGTCACTCCATGTATGAGTACATCAAGACAGAGAAGGGTGACAGAGAAGACGTTCTGATCGCTGCTCCGGAAGAGATCATCAAGCCGGGTGCTGCTGACATCGTTATCCTGTGCACAGATTCCTTCACAAAGGAAGCTTTCCCGAGAATGAAGTTCATCCTGGAGCAGGGCATCAACTGCATCACTTCCGCTGAGGAAATGGCTTATCCGAAGGCTCAGAGCCCGGAACTGGCCGAAGAACTGGACAAGATCGCGAAGGAAAACGGCGTTTCCATCCTGGGCACAGGCATCAACCCGGGTCACATCATGGACATGCTGGTCCTCGTTATGACCGGCTGCATGACAGATGTCAAGCACATCCTGTCCAGAAGAGTTAACTCTCTGTCCCCGTTCGGACCAGTCGTTATGCACGAGCAGGGCATCGGCGTCTCCGTCGAGGAATTCAATGAAAGAAAAGCTAACGGCACCATGTCCGGTCACGTTGGATTCGCTGAGTCCGTCGGCATGATGGCAGAAGGCCTTGGCCTGGAAGTTTCTGAGTTCTCTCAGGACATGAACCCGATCGTAACTGACGTTGACAGAAAGAGCCCGTACGGATTCGCAGCTGCTGGCTCCTGCGCAGGCGTTGCTATGGAAGCTGACGCTGTTCTGTCCAACGGCATGAAGGTCAGAATGGAGCATCCGCAGCAGATCGAGCCGGAACAGGTTGGCGTTACAACTGGCGACTATGTCATCATCGAAGGAACACCGGCGATCAACATGCTGAACACTCCGGAAGTTGAGGGAGGCCTCGGAACTATCGCTATGTGCGCGAACATGATCCCGCAGGTCATCAACGCTGAGCCGGGCCTGAAGACAATGATCGACCTTCCGATTCCGCGTTGCCTGATGGGCGATGTCCGCAAGAGGATCGACCCGGCAAAGAAGATCGTTAAATAAGATCATAAACAGCAAGGTTTTAATATATGAGGCACACCAGACACGTACCGGCGTGCCTCATATTTTCACAAAGGAGGAGAAAATGGCAAAAAAAGGTGATTGGGTCCGCATCCACAGCATCGTGCTGAAGGCGGAGGAAAGAACCGCGAAACTGCCTGAGGATACTAAGGCATGCGACCTGGAACAGTGGACAAAAGGATTTCTGCTTGCAGACGCTGAGATCGGCGATGAAGTAGAAGTAGAGACCGTAGTTGGCAGAATCGAGAAAGGAACTCTGATCGACGATGCTCCGTACTATGATCACGATTATGGTCACTTCGTACCGGAACTGATCGAAGTGGACAAGGTTCTGAGAAAAGAAATGGCTGAGATTGGAGGTGTTAGATAATGGCACTGGCAAAAGACTATGCATCCGTCATGGGAAGATCCAATGATATCCAGAAGAAAGCTCTGGGACTCGACTATGAAGAGTTTGAAACATCTCCCATCGCATTCGATTATGACAAGCTTATGACTTCCACCGGATACACTCTGGAAGAGGTCAACAGAGTACAGAGCCAGTTCGGCGTTGGCAACACACCGCTGCTCGAGGCAAGAAACCTCACCAAGCTGGCCCGCAAATATGCTAAGCCCGGTCACGGCGCTCGCATCTTCATCAAGGATGAAGCAGCGAACCCGTCCGGTTCCTTCAAGGACAGAAGAGCTGCCTGCGCTGTTTACCACGCTAAGAAGCTGGGTTACAAAGGCGTTATGGCTGCGACTTCCGGTAACTATGGTGCTGCAGTAGCATCCCAGGCTGCGATCCAGGGACTGAAGTGCATCATCGTGCAGGAATGCTATGACTCCCACGGCGTTGGCCAGCCGGAGATCGTAGAGAAGGCTCGTAAGTGTGAGGCTTTGGGCGCTGAGGTCGTTCAGCTGACCGTAGGACCTGAGCTGTTCTACTCCTTCCTGTCCATTCTGGAAGACACAGGATTCTTCAATGCTTCCCTGTACTCCCCGTTCGGTATCGCCGGTGTTGACACACTGGGTTACGAGATCGTTCAGCAGTGCAGAGAGAAGCTGGGTAAGGACCCGGATATGGTCGTCTGCACCACCGCTGGTGGCGGCATGACCACGGGTACCGCTCGTGGCGTCCGGATGGCTGGCTGCGATGCTGAGATCGTTGGTGCTTCCATCGACCTGTCCGGCCTCTCCATGGCATCCGACATCGACTTCAACAAGAAGTCCTGTACTACAGGCCACACCGGATTCGGCGTTCCTTACGCTACCGATCCGGACCACTCCGACGTACCTCGTTCCGCAGCTCGCCCGCTGCGTTACATGGACAGATACGTCACCATCACCCAGGGCGAGATCATGGAGATGACCGAGATGCTGGCTCAGCTGGAAGGTATCGAGAGAGGACCTGCCGGACAGACATCCCTGGCTGCTGCATTCTCCCTGGCACAGGATCTGCCGGAAGACGCGATCCTGGTCGTATCCGAAACAGAGTACACAGGTGCCGGCAAGCACGTCCAGCCGCAGCTGTGGTTCGCGAAGCAGAATGGAATCGACGTCAGACTGGGCGATCCGAAGGATGAGGTCCCGGGCAAGAGCGTCATTCTGCCGGCAAGCCCGGCTCTGTTCCAGTACAAGGAAGCGGACATCGATCACTTCAGACAGTCCCTGATCAAGAAGGCTGTCAAGAAGGCTGGCGTTAAGCCGTCCGAGAGCGATCTGGAGTTCCTGGCGGAAGAGACAAAGACCGACGTTGCTTTCGTAACGAAGACACGGGAAGAAAACGGCCTGCTGTAAGTAGTATATAAAGCTAGAGCGCTGCTGCGGCTTTTGCCGCAGCGGCCC
>JAFRLD010000022.1 GCA_017431395.1 Bacillota bacterium
CGCTGAAGGTCTTGCACAGGAAGCCCGTCTGGATCGGACCATCGCCCTGCTCCGCGTTGGCATCCCATCTTGCCAGATCCTTGGCAACGAATTCTTTTACCTTCGCTCTCCACTCGTTGCGGGACTTCTCTTCGATCACCGCTTCCAGCTGATCCATGACCGTCTTCGCATCGCCCATCACGCCGTAGGTCTTCGGATAATTCTTGCCGAGTTCCGCGCCGTCAATGTCGATCTGCAGGATCTGGGTATCCTTGGATGGCGCCGTGAAATTCAGCGTCGTCTGATCGGAGATCATGGAGCCTATGTAGATCACCAGGTCCGCTGCTGTCGTGGTCTGGTTCGCACAGTCCATGCCATATCCTCCGACGACACCTGACCACAGCGGGTCTGTTTCATCGATCGTGGTCTTGCCGTCCGGGGTGGTCGTGACCGGAATGTCGCCTTTTGTAGCCAGTTTATAAAGGGATCTTCCCTCCGGATCTGAGAAATACGCTCCTCTTCCGGCAACGATCACCGGTCTCTTCGCTTCGTTGATCATAGCCGCGGCCTTCTGGATCGTCTCCAGATCGGCACCGGTCCGTTTCGCCGGGAATGGTCCGAATTCCGGTTCCGGAACGAATTCATCCCTCATCTCAGCCTTCTCTGCCATCTCACCCGCATAGCCGATCACATCCAGATGGACCGGACGGGGTTTGCCTGTGGATGCTTCCCGGAAGCACTGGCGGAGCAAATGCGGAAGCTGCTGCTCATCGACAGTCTGCTGGTTATACTTGGTCACTCCGGAGAAATGCGCCCTGTGATCGGATTCCTGATACCCGCTCTTCTGCAGACCAGAATCCGGCTTGAATCCGGTCAGTGCGACGACAGGCGTATTCGCCAGCCATGCATCGTGTACAGAAGCAGCCAGGTTCGCAGAGCCGATCGCCTGAGACATGCAGACACCGGTCTTATTCGTCGTTCTGGCGTATCCATCTGCCATATAGCCGGCAGCTTCCTCCGAGTGGGCCAGAATATTCTTGATCCCATATTTCGCAAGCTGCTTAGTCGTGAAATAAAAGGCCAGTTCTTCGTAGAACACGTGGTCTATTCCCTTTGACTTCAAGGTCTCAGCGATGAATTCCGCCCCTGTCAGTTTCTTGGCCATAACGTATTCCATCCTCCTTTCAAATACTGCAATTACTATCCTTCATAGCTTTCATAACATTATATGCGGATTAAAATTGCAAAAATTGTGCCAATTTTTTATCAATATCTCAGTCATGCGAAGCAAGCGGGTTTTTTCAAGGGGTTTCTCATAAACAAAAAAAGAAAAGTGCCCGAAATAGTTTTCAGACACTTCAAATTTATCAAAAAATGTATGGATGCGAAACAATATTGTTTCTAAAAGAAACAACAATAGCTATCCCATTGTTTCTGTAAGAAACTCTTCCGAGTTCGCCATGAGGATCGCGTCCCGCACATCCCTCCAGCCCAGATCAAACGGCATGTTAAAGGTCGTCGCCCCCGGAGCGCAGGCTTTTCTGGCCACCGCCTCGATCAGCTCATCATCATATCCGGTCAGGCCGAAATCCGAGAGCCGTACCGGCAGACCCACCTTCCTGCAAAAGCTGGTCACCTCTGCGAGTTCCTCCCGCGGAGCACCTTCCATGATCAACTGACAGACCAGGCAGCAGGCAACGATCTCCCCATGCAGCGCCTCATGCAGCTCGGGGATCAGCGTCATCCCCTTCTGGATTCCATGGGCGGCCGCCAGTCCCCCGGATTCGAATCCCACGCCGCTCATATAGATGTTCGCTTCGATCACGTTCTCCACCGCATCCGTGATCCGTCCTGCTTCTATATCCTCTTTCGCGCGGATCCCATCCGCCATCAGGACCTCATGGCAGGCCCGGGCGATCACGTATCCCGCCATCGTCGGTTTCGCGTGCAACTGGTTGTTCTTCCCGGCCCGGCGCACGGCCCTCGCCTCATAGTAAGTCGCCAGGGCATCCCCCATGCCTGCGACGGTCAGGCGGACCGGAGCCTTCGCTATGAGTTCTGTATCCACCAGCACCATGTCCGGATTGGATCTCATGAACAGGTACTCATCAAACACCCCATTATCGTCATAGAGGACGCTCAGGGCGGAGCACGGAGCATCGTTGGAAGCCGCCGTCGGGGCGATGATCAAAGGCTTCCCGCTGTAATAGCTGACGGCTTTCGCGGTATCGATGACTTTGCCGCCGCCGATCCCGACGATGACGTCGCAGCCCGCTTTCTCCGCGGCTTCCAGCAGTTTCGAGATATTCCCCTTAGAGCATTCCCCGCTCAAGATCCCGAACCGAAAGGCCATCTCTGAGGATCCCCTGCCCATCCCGAGCTTTTCTTCTATACGCGCGATACCGGAAGCCGTTCCTATGAAGAACGGCGCGCTGCCCAGCCTTTGCACATACTCGTCCATAGACGAGATCAAGCCCGCTTCCTGGATGTATTTCGCCGGACTCTGCAGAATTCTTTCCATCATCATCACCTTCTTACTTTTTTACTCCCCGCTGTTTCTGCTGCGATTCTCCTGCTTCATCCGGTTCTCCCGCATCTCGGTCTTTCTTGTGTGGAGGACATTGATCGCCGACGCTGTCAGGATCAGGATCGTTCCCGCGATGGTATTCCACAGCAGCTTTTCGTGCAGGATGATCAGGGCCAGGATCGGGGCGAAGACCGGCTTCAGGAAAAACGCGTAGGATGCCTGCGTGGCTCCTGCCAGCTCATTCGCCTTGAGATAGCAGAAATACCCGAGTCCTGTAACGATCAGGCCTGTATAGAGCAGGATCGGCGCATTCTCGATCGCACCTTCGAACACCGGTCGTCTGGTAATAAACAGCAGGAGCATCAGGATCAATGAGCCGAACAGGAAACTCAGGCTGGTCTGGGCCGTCATTCCGAGCCTTTCCACCGACTTCCGGCTGAGGATGGCATAGAGGCCGAAGCAGACCGATGAAAGTATGATCGATACCATCCCGAGCACGGTGTTCCCCTCCTGCAGGTCCCAGAACCGGAGCATCAACATGACCCCGCTGAGAGCGATGCCCAGTGCGGTAAGCTTGACCGGATGCATATGCTCCTTCAGGATAAGCCGCGCCAGGATCATGGTGAAAAACGGATTGGTGCATGCCAGTACCCCGACGGTGGAGGCGTTGGCATA
>JAFRLD010000023.1 GCA_017431395.1 Bacillota bacterium
GAAATGCTGTAGACCCGCGGCATGGCGATGATGCAGAGAGTGCCCTCATGAATCAGACCGGCGCTTTCCCAGGGAAGCTGACCGGCTCATAGTCGGTGAGGGGAGCGAGAAAACCATGCTGCTGCAGCGCTTCTTGTATGAGATCCAGGATCTCCTCGCTGGGAGCAGCTACGGTATGGTAATGATATCCCGAGGTCGTGTTCTTTAGCAGGCTGGAGCGTCCCTCAGAGACCCCCTGCAGAAATTTCTGCACATCCAGTCTGGAACCGATGTTAAGATCCGCCCGGATCACCCCGTAGACGCGGTGATAGACGAAGACGTCCCGGACGTAGCCGCCCAGATCCACGAAGAGGTTCAGCTCTTCGGCGGTCTGCTCATCAGAGTGGACGGACTTGAAGACGCGGGTCTTCTCTCTGGGCTCGATCAGAAGGTATCCGCTGGAGGTGGCCTGGATATTCTTGCCCTGGGCGCGGAGCAGCGCCACATCCTGCACGATGACCTGCCGGCTGACGCCATATCTTCCGGCAAGCGCACTGGCAGAGAGTGGGGCCTCTTCCTGCTTCAGATCCTGTATGATGTTTTCCCTTCGTTCATTTCCTTTCAAAAGGCAGTCTCCTTCGGGTGCAGGTTCTTAAGTGATACGTCGAGGATCGGCGCGGAGTGGGTCAGCGCGCCGCTTGAAATATAGTCTACGTCCAGATCGGCGATCTGGGGAATGCGCTCTGCGGTCACATTTCCGGAGATCTCGATCTCAGCCCTTCCATCTATGATGCGGATGGCTTCCTGCATCGTCTCCCGGTCCATGTTGTCCAGCATGATGATATCCGCCCCGGCTTCCACGGCCTCGCGGACCATGTCCGTAGTCTCCGTTTCGACTTCGATCTTGCGGACGAAGGGCGCGTATTCCCGGGCAGCCTCGATCGCGGCTTTCACGCCGCCGGCAGCGCCGATGTGGTTATCCTTCAGCATGACGCCGTCGGAGAGATTATATCTGTGATTGTATCCGCATCCGATGCGGACTGCGTACTTCTCGAAGATCCGGTTGTTCGGTGTGGTCTTGCGGGTATCCAGGAGTTTGATCCCGGAACCTTCCAGCAGATCCGCCGCCGCCCTGGTGACAGTAGCTACGCCGCTCATGCGCTGCAGATAATTCAGAGCCGTCCGTTCTCCGGTCAGGATCACCCGCATATCGCCGGTGACGGTCGCCAGATGCTGTCCGTAGGAAACACGGTCGCCTTCGTTCACGTCAAAGGTCACGACCGTATCCGGATCCAGCAGCTGGAATACCCGGGCGAAGACCGGAAGGCCGCAGATGACTCCGTCCTGTTTGCAGAGAAGATCTGCCTGCCCTGTCTTTTTCTCAGGAAGCACACAATTTGTCGAAACGTCTTCACTGGTGACGTCTTCCCGCAGAGCGCTGAGGATCAGCGGATCCGCGTTAAGGAGCATTGTGATAGGGTCGAGCATGATTATTCCATCCTCCCTTCTGAAGAAACCTTCGCTTCCTCTTCCATGATCCATTCCGCCTGATCGATCGCCTTCATGACCAGTTCGTTGCTGAGCCTTCCGTATTCTTCGGCATCCGCGTACTTTTCGAAGCGGACCTTTTTGAACAGCTCAGGGTTTCGCTGGATGGAATTGTAGCGCAGGATGACATCCGTGGTGGCCCTTCCTGCGAACACGAGGCTCTCCAGGAGGGAATTGCTCGCCAGACGGTTCCTGCCGTGCACGCCGTTGCATGCGGTCTCGCCGATGGCATACAGCTGCTTCATGGAGGTGGCGCTGTCGGAGTTGACCTTGATGCCGCCCATGAAATAGTGCTGGGCCGGAACGACCGGGATGCATTCCGTCTCCGGATCATACCCGTGCTCCCTGCAGTAGGCGACGATGTTCGGGAAGTGACTGAGCAGTTCCTCCTTCGGAATGGGGCGCAGGTCCTCCCAGACATGATCCGTCCCGTCCTTTTCCATCTGTGCCAGAATGGCTTTCGTAACGACGTCACGGGGCTGGAGTTCGTCCACGAACCGCTCCATATTCTTATCTAACAACAGGGCCCCTTCCCCGCGGACGGATTCTGAAATGAGGAACGACCGCTCCTCTTCATTCTCCGTATAGAACGTGGTGGGGTGGATCTGGATATAATTGATGTTTTCCAGCTGGATGTTGTGGCGGATGGCAATGGCCAGAGCGTCGCCGGTCAGATGACGGAAGTTCGTCGAGTGGCGATACAGACCGCCAATGCCGCCGCAGGCCAGGAAGGTGACGCCGGCTTCAATGGTCTGAAGGCTGCCATCTTTCATACGGAGCACCGCGCCATAGCAGGTGTTCCTTTCTTCGATCAGGTCGATCATGGTCGTGTACTCGAGAAGCTGGATATTGGGCCGCTCTTTGGCACGCTCCAGCAGTTTGCTGGTGATCTCCTTGCCGGTGATGTCTTCATGGAACAGGATGCGCTTCTCGGAATGGGCGCCTTCTCTGGTGAAGGCAAGGCTTCCGTCGGCTTCCCGCTCGAAGTCAACGCCGTAGCTGATCAGGTCGGCGATCACTCTCTGGGATTCCCGGATCATGATCTCCACCGATTCACGGTTGTTTTCATAGTGGCCGGCCTTCATCGTGTCCTGAAAGTAGTTCTCGAAATCCTTCTCGTCCCGGAGCATACAGATGCCTCCCTGGGCGAGAAAAGAATCGCTGCTTTCGAGGTCCGCCTTGGTGATAATGGTGACCTGTTTGTCGGCGGGAAGGTGCAGGGCCGCATACAGGCCGGAGCATCCGCTGCCAACGATCAGAATATCTGTTTTCATGTAAAGATTCCTTTCTGAAGGCGCCGAAAGCGCCATAAATGGGTTCGACTGAAATGTAACATATATAGAGGTACGTGTCAAGACACCTGTGTAGATATCATCTTGACATATGGCCAGCCTTTGCTAAAATAAAAAACGAGGATTTTTACTTCAACATGCGAAATAAGGGAGAACATATGAATAAGAAGGAACTTCAGGAAGAAATATTACGTTTGAAAAAAGAGAAGGATATCTGCATTCTGGCGCACGCTTATCAGGATCATGAGCTGTGGGAAGTGGCCGACTACATGGGCGACTCCTTCGGCCTGAGCCTGCAGGCCCAGAAGGCGCAGCAGCAGAACGTGATCATGTGCGGCGTCCGGTTCATGGCGGAGACGGTCAAGACACTTGCGCCTGATAAGAGGGTGTGGATCGCTAATGAGCGAGCGGGCTGCCCTATGGCGGATCAGATGGATCGCGAGGATGTGCTCCGGCTGAAGGAGCGGTATCCGGACTATACGGTCTGCGCTTACATCAATACCACAGCAGACCTGAAGCGGGCGGTGGATGTGGTCGTCACGTCCTCTTCGGCGATGAAGATCATAGGACAGCTGCCGGATGAGAAGATCCTGTTCATTCCGGACCGGAATCTGGGCGGCTGGATCGCGAAGCAGATGCCGGAGAAGACCTTCGCTTTCTTCGATGGCGGATGTCCATCCCATATGAAGATCACGCCGGAAGACGTGGAACGGGCCCGCAGAGAGTACCCGGAGGCGCAGATCCTTGTCCATCCGGAATGTGTAGCTGCCGTGGCGGAAGGCGCCGATTACGTCGGGAGCACCACCGGCATCATGAAGTACGCGAAGGAGAGCGAAGGCTCCCAGTTCATCATCGGTACCGAAAACAGCATCGTGGAGCACCTGCGCATCGAATGCCCGGACAAGCAGTTCGCGGCCCTGTCCCCTCTGTGCGTCTGCCCAAACATGCGCATGACCACACTGGAGGATCTCTACGGCTGCATCATGGGAACGGCAGGGGAGGAGATCCTGCTCTCACCGCAGGAGATCGAGGAGTCCAGAAGACCCATCGACCGGATGATCGAGCTGGGCGGCTGATCCCATGCAGACCCATGAGAGCATAGAGCTCAAAAAAGAAGAATGACGGGGAGCCTGTCCCCGCCATTTTTGTTTGCCGGATCTGTTACCGGACCCGTACGGTCTTCGCCTTGCTCCATGGGGAGTATAAGGTCTTCCCGCCGGTTTTCATGTAAGTGCGGATGCGCACATAGTATTTTTTCTTCTTCAGCTTGGTGATCTTCGCCGAGGTCTTCTTGTATCCCTTGACCTTTATCTTTTTGCTGCCAGACTTGAAGTTCCCCTTCGTGCTGTATTGAATCTCATATCCGGTGATGCGGGCCTTCGGCATCTTAGAAGATTGTTTCCTCCATTTCACCGTGAAGGATCCCTTGCCCTTTTTCAGTTTGGCCAGAGAAGTGCCCATCGGGACGATCCTTAATGTGGCCTTGGCCGTTCCGATAAGGTCGCCCTGAAGCTCCGCGCGGACCGTATATGCCCCGACGTTTTTGCGGCCGGCAGGCAATGTGATCTCATACTGGGAAGGATCGAGGACCACACCGTTGTTCGTTACCGTGACGGAAGGCGTCCGGACCTTGCCGTTCCAGACGTAGCTCGCCCTGTTCAGTTTGACCGTCGCTTTCACTACAGGTATGATGTCGGTCTTATCAAGGCCGCAGGTATCGCAGACGTAGACTTTTAACCCTGTTTCATCTTTCGAGGCGCGCCGCACTAGCGTGCCTTCATCCCATGCGTGATCCTCGGTGGCCGGCAGGATATCCGTCTTCGTGTCGCCGCAGGTCCTGCAGGTGAACGTTTTGAGACCGGTATGGGAGCACGTGGCTTCCTTCAGCAGCGTGCCTTCATCCCAGTTATGGCCGGCCGCTTCGATAAGCACGGACTCCGTTTCACCGCACAGGCCGCAGGTATGCTCCCGGCTGCCGCTTTCGGTGCAGGTCTCCTGCTTAGTCACATTCCATTCGCCCCAGGCGTGTGCCAGCGGATCGATCTGGGTCTCGTATTTGATCGCAACACCACACCTCTCGCAGACTGATTTGATCTCGCCCGGCGCAGAGCAGGTGGCTTCGACCGTCACTTCCGGCTCGCCCCATACATGGTCTGCGGTATTCGCGCAGGCCCCTTCATGGACCTCGATCCTGGCCGTTCTGGTCGCCCCGCATCTGTCGCAGGTGAACGTGATGATGCCGTCCTCGTCTGTGGTCGCTTCCTTCGTGATCACGCCGGTATCCCAGTCATGGTCATAACTTTCGAAGGTCCTGGTCTCTTTGTGGGAAGCATCGTTTCGGCAGACCCTTTCTTCGGTCCCGCCTACCGTACAGGTCGCGTCTTTAGTAACGGTCCAGTCGCCCCAGTTATGGGCGCCCGCATCCGGCGGAAGCGTGACGTCCGCCTTATCTACCTCGTGCCGGCCTGCAGCGTCGGTGAAGCATTTGCCGCACTTCGTGCACTTGTAGTAGGCGACATTGCCCTCCTCGGTGCAGCTGGGAGAGGCCGCCTCCACATGTTTCATCTTATGCTCGTGGACCGCCCCGCGGAGCATGGCAATGGCTTCTTCCGCTGCCATGAGGTTCTCCAGCGCATCCTCCCGGACCTTGGCCTTTTGTGCCTTGGTCATGGAGTCGTACTCCCAGCGGAGGTCTTCGATGCCGAGTTCGAGTTCATCGGTCAGCGTATCCGCACTGATGTTTTCGGGCACCAGTGCAGCCATACGATCAGACAGGTCGTCCGCCTTGGCTTGATCTGCTACATCCCTATGGAGCTGTTTGATATGGGCCTCAGCGTCCTTCAGTTTCTGCAGGTTTGCGACCAGCCTTTGCGCGTCCTTAGGCAGTGCGTCGTATGCGGCCCGCGCGGCGGCTACGGCAGCCTCGTATTCTGCAAAGGCTGGACTGTCCAGCCCAATATCTTCCGGATAAGCCGAAAGCCCGTCGATCGCGCTGAGCACTTCCAGAAGCGCTGGATCCGCCCCGTACTGCAGCTCGCTGTCATGATAGAGGACGTCTTCGATCAGCCCCTCGATCTTCGCACATTCTTCCTTGCCGACGAGCCGCCTCTGATAATCCGTCAAGGCTGCGAAATTGTCCCGCAGCTCCATTACCCGGTCATGGTATTCGCTTGTGATGTCATCCAGGGAGGCAGGCTTCGAAGCCAGAAGCTCGTTCGCGAAGGCGACGATATTCTCGGCGATCCGCTGGTCTTTCGTTTTGCCGTTTGGAACCGCGGTCACCTGATCCATATAGCACCACTGGTGATACCACCATGCGCTTGAATAGTATCTGTAGTAATAAGTGCTGCAGGGACGGAGCTCATAGGTGTACTTCTCCCCGTTGACGACATCCGTATCCGTCCATTCATAAGAGGTGCGGTCCGCAGGGAAGGTGGCCACGACGCCATAGTTGTTTCCCCAGGTCCTGAGGACCTGATAGTAGGTCGCCTCAGACTCATCGCTGTTCAGTTTCGTGCGTTTGTTCCACTTCAGTGTGATCTGCCCATCGCCTTCGGTCACATCCGGCTTGATCCGCCCCGGAGGATATTTCTCATGTTTGATCTGGGACTCCGTCGGCCAGGTGAATTCGATATAGTCGCTCGGAGCGCCCCAGTCCCTGCCCACGGTCCTGGACGGGATCGCGCGGACGCGCAGGCGGAGCTTCTGGCCGCCGAACTGGGTGATCATACCGGAGACCTCGTCCGAATAGGAGTATTTGTTCCAGCTCGTGATCACGGCGCCGGTGGACATTCCGAAGGATTCGTCCAGATCCATACCGTTCCAGTAATCGGTCTCAGGGTCCTTATCGATCGTCTGGTATTCCAGCCGGTAATACGCGGGAAGGCCGCCGGAGGCAGGCGGGGTCCAGGAAAGGATCACGTCGCCCTTGTCATTTTTCACGGCCAGGTCTTTCGGGGCCTCCAGATCTGCGTCCAGCGTGGAAAGGCTGGCAGCCTGCGGATCGCTCTTGTGGACCTTGCCGCCAGAGTCGACCGCGGAGACATAGTATTCATAGGTCACGCCGACGGACAGGCCCTCATCCGTGAAGGTATACCTGTCGTCATCAGAGTCGTATGCGCAGCCGGAGGAAGGGTCCGGGGCGCCCGGAGCCACCGTCAGGATCTTTTCCCATGGACTCGCATCGGCTCTGCGCCAGAGCTGATATTCGCTCGCGCTATCCGCTTCTCCGCCAAAAAGCCCAGCCCATGTGAGCTTCACGGAATCCGTGCCTGCCGTTTCCGCCTTGAGGGCATGGACGCTTGTGATCACTGTGCTGACCGGAGCGGAGGAAGCCTGTCCCTTCGTGTTGACTGCGGTGACGATCACTTCATAGGTATCGCCGGCATCGAAGTTATGAAGAATAAGGTAGGTTTGCTGTTCCCCTCCGACATTGACCGTAATAGTGTCTGTAAGCGTATCATTTAAGTTGGTAAGTGCCACATCGTAGTGGTCCACAGCTCCGCCGGAGACCGGGGCGCTCCAGGAGACACAGAGCCGGCCCGACAGGGACAGGGGATTATACTGGTTCTGTGTCCACTCCGTTCTGAGAGAGACGTTTTCGGGAGCGCCGGGCTCGGAATCATCCGTATCGAATGGCAGCAGGCCAGTCTCTGAAGAGGTGTATTCCAGGACTTCCGATGGCTCGCTGTAGCCGACCTCGTTATAGGCGACGATCCAGATCCGGTGCGGGTTCAGCTCCTGGTGCTCCGCGTCGCCATCATTGTGTTCTGCTGAGAAATCATATATCGTAAAGGTGTTCACATCTCCCTTGGTGCACCAGTATCTGCCGGCTGCGGCTTCCCCGGCTTCACGCTTCGGATTGCCCCAGGACAGGTTATGGTCCCATTCGTGCGTGTTGTAGACCCCTCCATCGGTCCGGTAGATCACATAGCCTTCCGGGGTCCCGCCGTCTTTCGAAGGTTCCCACATGAGCTTCAGCCAGTTGCTGTCCTCATAGCCGAGCACCCGCCCGGTGAGCTTCGGTTTGCCGGGGGCCTTGTCGAAGGAATCCGGGTCCGGATCGGAGGTATCCCGCACGAATCTGCGTACGTTGCTCGTGACGGTACAAGCCGGGAATTCACGGCTGGTCCATGTGACCGTATAGTCATAGGTTCCATCGCGGCCCGGATCATCCGTATATTCAAGCTCTTTGTTCGGGGAAGTCCAGGACTTCAGCAGTCTGCCATCCCGGTAGAGCCGGTAGGTGCCATCCTTATAGGCGCCCCAACTTAACAAGGCGGCTTCGCCATCCGCCGTGCGGAAGCTCAGCGTCAGAGGAGCGCCTCCGGGAGCGCTTTCCCAGTCGCCCTCATCTGCGGCGACCGTGACAAATACAGGTTCGGATTCCCGTCCGTCCGATGAGACGCTGACGATCTTGTAGGAATAGACTTTGCCCTTCTTGACCCCGGTATCCATTTCTTTGCCTTCGGGCGTCGTGGTAAGATCCACTTTCTTATAGTCCGAATCCGGTGCGTCCGGAGCTTTTCGCCACACCTTCAGATGGGCTACGCCATACCCTCCCATCTCGAAGTAGAAGCCGGTGTATTTGGCGAGGATCTTGTCGGTTTCTTCATCATGGACTTCCTCTGTCGTATAGAAGATATGATAGTCCGTGATCGCTACATCCTTCTCATCCTCCTGCCAGGCAGTGTCTTTGTTGCTCGGCAGGCTCTCGGTCCCGTCCGGTGCGACGGCGGTGACCCAAAAGGTATAAGGAACATCGCTCTCCGCAGGGTAGACGACGGTGTTCCAGGAGTAATTGATCGTATCATTATAGCCTTCGCCCGTGCTGTAGGCCTTTTGCTGGACCTGCTTGACGAGCCGGCCGTTCTGGTAGACGTTAAAATGGTCCACCTCGCCCTCACCGCTTGGGTTCTGCGGCTCATATGAAGTATCGAGGGGATCGTCCCGGCCGCCTTTTTCGTCCCAGAGCCAGCTGAAGGAGATGCCAGCTTCCGTCCCATTAAAGGAGAGCCAGTAGGGAGCCGCCGGCTTCTTTCGCAGGCTGGCTTTAGGGGTCGCCGAAACGGACCTGCTCGGATTGCCGGAGTACTGGGTGAGATAGGTTCCGGAGATCACGATATAGGAGTAGGTCTTGCCGTTCTCCGCATAGTAGTCCGCATAGACGGTGTCTCTGAACCCGCCTTCCTCGTCCCAGCTGTTAACGCTTTTGGTATTGACTTTGTCCAGAAACACATATTCGTCGAGGTCCGGCCTGGCCGGTGCCTCATCCGTTCCGTTCCTCCGGTAGACAGAGAAAGAAGTGCAGCCTGCAGGAGCGGTCCAGGAAACTTCCGCATAGCCATTTCCAGCCTTTGCGGTAACGCCGGTGGCGGCCGGTTCAAATTGCGGGTTGCTCCCCTTAAGGGTGATGGAGACAGGGATCTTCAGAAGATACCCGTTGCCGGACGGGGCCTGCACGCATTTGTAGACTCCGCCATTCGCGTTCACTTTGTTGTCAAGAGGGACATAGACGATCGCCGTGTACTTGCCGGCAGAAAGATAGGCCGCATCGAAGCTCACGGTGAAGGTCACATATTTGTAATATGACTGATTGACGATGTCGCTGCAGGAAAAGGTGCCGCCCGCCGGCTTGCTATCCGCGGTATAGATCCCGTCGTAATAGAAGGTGTGGTTCTTTTCGAACTGGATCGCCATCCGGTAGGAAACGATGTACCTGTCATCGTTCTCTGTCAGCTTGGAGAGGTCCACCGTCCCCAAGCTGATGGAATCCTTCTGCGTGACCGTGTTGGAGCCGCTCGAGATCTTTCCGACGGTGGCTTTTTCCGTTGCAGCACTTACAGGGTCGGTCGAAAACCCTGCAGCCAGGACCAGTCCCGCCAGCAGCAGGCAGACGAAAACGAAGGCGCTGAGGCCATGACGTTTTTTCAGCATAGATATACACCTCCCCGTAGCATCAAAAGGATGTGATTTGTGAGAGCTCCGCAGACCTACTTCGAGAGATAGGCAGCGCGTCCCTCCTCATAAAGGTTCCCGCCGGCGGTATCCAGCACGATGGTCACCGGAAAATCTTCCACATAAAGACGTCGGACCGCTTCCGCGCCCAGATCCTCGAAGGCGATCACTTCCGCAGATTTCACGGACTGGGCCATGACCGCAGCGGCGCCGCCAATGGCAGCCGCATAGACCGCGCCGTTTCTGAGGGCGGCATCTTTGACCTCTGCGGACCGCTGTCCCTTGCCGATCATCATGAGCTGGCCCAGATCGAGCATGACAGGGGCATAAGGGTCCATACGGTAACTCGTCGTCGGCCCGGCGGACCCGATGGGATAACCCGGCTTCGGCGGGGTCGGTCCCGCGTAATATACGATAGAATTCTTTATTTCAAAGGGCAGCTCTTCGCCCCGCTTGATCATCTCTACGATGCGCTGATGCGCTGCGTCCCGGGCGGTATAGATCGTTCCGGTGATCAGCACCTGGTCCCCTGCCCGAAAAGCGCTCACTTTTTCCTTGGTAAAAGGCTCTGTCAATCTGTATTCCATTACAGGATCACCTCCTTGTGGCGGCTGACGTGGCAGTTGATATTCACCGCGACCGGCATACCAGCGATGTGGGTCGGCATGGTCAGGATATTCACCTTCAGCGCCGTGGTTTTGCCGCCGAAGCCCTGGGGCCCGATGCCAAGGGCATTGATCTTCTCTAGGAGCCGGTCCTCCATCTCAGCGTAGTAGGGATCCGGATGGCTCTGATCCAGCGGTACGAGCAGGGCTTTCTTCGCGAGGAGGGGAGCCTTGTGAAAATTCCCGCCGATCCCAACGCCGACCACGACCGGGGGACATGGGTTCGCGCCGGCGGATTCGCAGACGGAGACGACGAAATCCTCGACGCCTTCCTGTCCCGCAGCCGGCGGAAGCATCCGGATCCGGCTCATGTTCTCGGAGCCGAACCCCTTAGGGGCAAGGATGATCTTCACCTGATCTCCGGGAACGATCTCCACATTGATGTCCGCGGGCGTATTGTCTCCCGTATTGCCGCGGCGGATCGGGTCCTTCACGATAGCCTTTCGCAGATATCCGTCGGTGTAGCCCCTGCGCACGCCTTCGTTCACGGCATCCTCAAGGTATCCCCCGGTAAGGTGCACGTCCTGGCCGAGCTCGATAAATACGCAGGCCATGCCCGTGTCCTGGCAGAGGGGGAATACGCCTTCGCCGGCGATCTCGATATTGTGTTTTATGATGTCCAGTACGTCCTTCGCGACCGGCCAGTCTTCCTCCGCGTACCTTCTCTCGATGCAGGCCTCTGTTACAGGATCGAGGTGGTGGTTCGTCTCGATGCAAAGGCTGGCCACAGCATCGGTTATGCTGCTGACATTCAGTTCTCTCATAATGCTCTCCGTTATCGCTTACAAAGTATCTTATATAAATAATGATAAACGTTTTTTAGCTTTAATCAAGACGTTTGGCGCATAAATATTCAGGAGATAATCCAGTCCTATTGACACATTTCGTGAGAATGTTAAAATCTAAACGTTGAATATTAAACTGATGAAGGAAGTGAAGGTAAATAACGTGGAATGGATGACAACAAAGAATGAACCGGGCAAGACTTACCTGATGCAGGGTAATGAAGCAATTGTCCGGGGTGCGCTGGAAGGCGGGGTGCATTTCGCATCATCCTATCCGGGCTCACCATCGTCTCAGGTCCTTGGGATGCTGGGGCATATTGCGGAGGATCAGGGCTTCCGTGCGGAGTGGTCAACGAACGAGACCACCGCGCTGCAGTCCTGCATGGGAGCGTCCTTCGCGAACGGCAGAGCGATCTGCATCGTTAAGCAGAACGGCCTGCTGTTCCATGGGGATACGATCCACTGCGGAGCGCTGGGCGGCATCAAGGGCGGTCTGGTCATCGTCAGCTCGGACGATCCGGATTCCCATTCGAGCACTAACGAATTCGACTCAAGACATATGGCGGTTTCCGCCAATATTCCGATGCTGGAGCCGGCAAGCGTACAGGAGACCAAGGATATGATCCCGTACGCATTCGAGCTGTCAGAGGAGCTCGGGCAGATGGTCCTGGTGAGAGTGACCACGAGGATCTGCCACGGCAGAGGCAGCGTCACCCTCGGAGAGATCCCTGAGAGAAGGCCGTTCACACCGATCGGTCTCTGGGACCGGATGGTCGGTATCAACTGGCTCCATGGATTCCTGCTGGAGAAGCTCGAAAGAGCGAGGGAAGCCTTCGAAGTGAGCCCGTTCAACCACTATACGGGCAAGGAGGGGGCAGAGAAGCTGATCATCACCGGCGGAACCGGCATGAAGTATGTTCAGGAAGCGCTCGAAGAGTTCGGCAAGGAGGACGAAGTAGGCGTTCTCAGCCTCGGCTGTCTGTGGCCGCTTCCGGAGAAATTCATCCTCAAATATCTGTCGAAAGCATCGAAGGCATTGATCGTCGAAGAAGTCGATCCGTTCCTCGAGGAGCATATCTCAGCGATCGCGGGCAAGGCCAAACTCAGCGTGGACATTCAGGGCAGGGCAGACCTGATCCCATCCATCGGAGAACTCAATCCGGAGGTCGTGTTCAAGGCTGTGGGAGAATTTCTGGGTGAAGAACTCCCGTCGAAGCCGGTTTGCGGCGGCGAGGGCTGCCCGGCGATCGAAGGTGTCAATATCCCTGCCAGAGAGCTGACATTCTGCGCAGGCTGTCCTCACAGAGCTTCCTTCTTTATCCTCAAGCAGGCGCTCAGAATGGAAGGGCATAAGGGCGTCGTGATGGGCGACATCGGCTGCTATACCATGGCAGGCCAGAGAGCCGGCCAGTATGGCTATCACTTCATGAGCTGCATGGGCTCAGGAATCAGTGCGGCAGAAGGCCTCGGCCAGCTGACGAGCTACGGGTTCGATCAGCCGGTGGTCAGCCTTTGCGGAGACTCGACCTTCTTCCACTCGGTCGTCCCCGGACTCATTAACGCCAAAATGAATGAAGCGAATATCCTTCACATCGTTCTGGACAACTCGGCGACGGCTATGACCGGATTCCAGCCGCACCCGGGGACTGGGCAGACCGCGATGGGATTTGAGACCGAGAAGATCTCGATCCAGGCGCTCTGCGAATCCCTCGGATGCAGGGTCTGGAAGGCCGATCCGTTCGATGTCGAAAATACGAAGAACCTGATCTGTGAGCTGATCGGGATGAAGGGTCTGAAGGTACTGATCCTGGAACAGCCGTGCGCGACCCTGGCGGCCAAGACCAGAAAGAAAAAGAAAGTCTGGGTCGATACCGATATCTGCCGAGGCGCGAACTGCGGGTGCGACGGATACTGCAGCAGAGTCTGGGGATGCCCGGGCAACATCTGGGATTTCGAGAAGGACTGTGCGGCGATCGATGAGGTCGTCTGCGTAGGATGCGGCGCTTGTGCCAGCATTTGCCCGTCAGGGGCGATCAAAGTGGAAGGAGGCGATGAGTGATGAGGACCAATGTAGTGATCTGCGGGATCGGCGGACAGGGAAACATTCTGGCCTCCGGCCTCATGGGCTCCGCCCTGGTAGAGATGGGATACAAGGTAGCTGTAGGAGAGACCTATGGCGCATCCCAGAGAGGCGGCTCGGTCATGAGCCACCTGAGAGTATCTGATGATGTGGAGCGTGGCGTGCTCATTCCGCATGGCAAGGCGGATGTCGTGGTCGCGTTCGAGCCGGTGGAGGCGCTCAGGATCCTTCGTGTTTACGGCAATCCGGACACTAAGGTGATCTATGATACACGTCCGGCATATCCGCTGGGAGTCCTGATCGGAGAGGATGAATATCCGTCCATCGAGGCGATCGATGCGGAGATCAACGCCCGCAGCAGCATAAGCTATCCGCTGCCCGCGACCGAGATGGCTATGGAAGCCGGAAACGCCAAGGTAGCCAATATCCTCATGATGGGCGCCCTGGCAGCACTGGATGAGATGCCGCTTGAGCCGGATGACTTCTTCAAGGTTCTGGAGCAGAACTTCCACGGAGGTGCTTTAGAGCTGAACAAGAAAGTGTTCATGACAGGATACAGATGGATCAAGGAAGGAGGGGCGAAATAATGACGGATATGATCAAACAGAAGTGCAGATTTTCGCACCCCCTGCGCAGGACCTTCTATGAGGCGGAGATCCCCGTATCCATGACCTTTAAGGAGATCGAAGAAAAACTGATCGAGGAAGGTTTCATTGACTGGAAGGTAGGCGGATACCAGTTTATCTATGAGGATCATATGTGCAAGCTGGCAGCGCCGCTCTCGGATTACATTCCTGAAGGAGTGGAATGTATGGAGATCAGAATCCACGGACTCCTGATCGTTTTGACATAGAAGGAGGCGCGTGATGTACAGTATATTTGAAATTGAACGAAAAGTGGTCGACGCCGGTATCTGCACGAACTGCGGCGCATGCCAGGGAATGTGCCCTTACTGGAAGTCGCATGAAGGACGCACCTTCGTAGATTATGACTGTGACCGCAAGGAAGGTCGCTGCAAATATTTCTGCCCGAGAATGCCGGCGGATCTTGATGCTCTGCGGGAGAAACTCTTCGGCAGTGACGGATGTGAGATCATTCCGGAGATCGGTCCTTTCCGGGCACTCTATCTGAGCCGTGCGGCGGATCCCGAGATCCGGAAGAACGCCCAGCACGGCGGCACGATGACAGCGCTCGTGGAGTTCGCTCTGGCAGAAGGTTTCATTGACGCCGCGGTCCTTTCGAAGGCCGGGAAGGCGGATGGAACTCTTGATCCGGCCGGTTTCCTTGCGACGAGTCCGGCGGATGTCAGAAGCTGCGGCGGATCGAGCTTCCAGATCCCTCCGACGCTGGCGGTGCTGAACGAAGCTCTCGCAGCGGATGAGTATAAGAAGATCGGTGTCGTCGGCACCCCCTGCAAGGCGCTCGCTGTTGCCAAGATGAAAGCGAAGCCTTATGCGGACAACGACAACCATGCGGACAATATCGGTATGGTGTTCGGCCTGTTCTGCGGATGGGGGCTCGACTGGAAAGGCCTGGCCGCTTTAGGTGATGCCGGACATGTGGACATCCTTCCGAGCAAATACCATCGCATGGACATGGATGACCGGCAGGTGGATCTCGATGAGGTCCTGCCGCTCGTCAGGAATGCATGCAAATACTGCGACGACATGACTGCGGAATTCGCAGACCTGTCCGTCGGCGGAGCCAGAAGCTCCGAAGGCTGGGATGTGGACCAGGGCTGGAACCAGCTTATCGTCCGTACCGAGAAGGGACAGAAACTCGTCGATCTTGCCCGCGAGAAGGGCGTGCTCGAGTTCCGGGAGTTTGGCGATGAGGAAGCGGCAGCGGCCGCCATGGACAAGCTCATGAGAGCATCTGCGTCGAAGAGAGCTAAGGCGCTCAGCATTGAATAAAACTGAATAACAAAACTAAATAAAGAGGAAACATGAACGGAAACGATATCAGCAGAGATCAATGGATGCTGAAGGGACCCCTCGCAAGCAAAGGTTATGACTGGTGGTGGCATTCGTTTACGGCAGAGAAGGAGGGGACCGGAGAGCGGAAACCATTTTATGTGGAGTTTTTCACATGCAATCCGGCGCATGCGCAGGATGAACCGATTATCGTATGGAACGATAAGGAGAAACAGGCTCAGGGGATACTCCCGTCCTATCTCATGGTGAATGCAGGTTACTGGGGCGAGGAGCACGGACAGCTGCACAGGTTCTTTTCGCTTAAAGACGCGGAGATCCCGGACAGCGTGCCGTATTCCGTCAAAGCAGGCGACTGCTTCTGCTCCGAACGTTATACAGAGGGAAGCATCTCCGTTTCGGAGGAAGAGGCGGAAGCACATCCGGAATGGATGTGTGACGCCGGAGAGTTCACATGGAAGCTTAAGATCTACAAGGACATCGCTTTTAATGTGGGATACGGGGCGAGCCAGCCTTTGCGAAAACTCAATGCGTTCGAGATGTTCTGGCATGCCGAGGGCATGAAATCCCTGTTCGAGGGGGAAGTCATCCTGAACGGTGAGAGGTACCTCGTCCGGCCGGAGAGCTGCAACGGTTATGCGGATAAAAACTGGGGCGGCGATTTCACGAGCCCGTGGGTATGGCTGTCATCCAACAACCTGACCAGCGCCCTTACCGGGAAGAAACTGACGAACAGCGTGTTCAATATCGGTGGCGGCCGGCCGAAGGTGGGCCCCGTTGCCCTGGAGCGCAAGCTGCTCGGCGGGATCTATTACGAGGGAACATTCTATGAGTTCAATTTCTCTAAATTCTGGACGCTCTCCAGGACGGAGTTCGATTGCCGGGAGACCGGGGACGAGATCATCTGGCATGTGATCCAGACGACGCGGACAGCGAAACTGGACACGCAGATCCACTGCCTCAAGAAGGAGATGCTCAATATCAATTACGAGTCCCCCGACGGACACAAACGCCACGGCCGTCTCTGGAACGGCGGCACGGGCCAAGGCGTCCTGAAACTTTACCGGCGCGGTGCTTCCGGCAAGGAAACGCTGATCGATGAGATCATTGCCGAGGAGATCGGATGCGAGTACGGAGAGTATACGACGGAATAGAAACTATAATAACAAATAAGGGCGCCCCCTGAGAGGGGCGCCTTTTGAGTTTGCCATAATCGTGACGGCCATTACACCATTACCGCCGCTGCCGCCTGCGATCGTTACCGGACGCGGACTCTCGCGGTACGGGTAACGGTTTTTTTCTTGCAGTATTTGTTCCCGGCTGCGGTGGTCCGGATCCGGATCTTGTAAGTGCCTTTTTTCGTTCCCTTCTTCACGGAGACCTTGCCGGTCTTCGCGTTCAGGCGAAGCTGCGGGGAGCCGGAGACTTTCTTGTATGTGACCTTGCCTTCGGCATTCTTCACCTTCAGGGAGGAGAGCTTCAGGGAAGCTTTTTTCAGTTTCTTCGCTTTGACCGTTTTTGTCACGGCTTTGACGGACATCGGGTTGGGGGCCTTGCGAGGATCTCCGGTCACGATCTCGATCCTGCCCGCCGGTTTCTCATACTGCGTATCGACGGTCCCTCCAAGGACTTCGGTGATGTAATTCTCCACGACCTGTTCGTCGATCTCGCCGGTATCGATCCGTTTCGCACCGGCCAGCGCAGAGTAGGTGTCACCGCCATCGGCAACGAAGCTGTTGGTGATGAGCAGGTAGGTGTCCGTAGGTGAGAACGGTTTGCCATTGATGCTTTTTATCGTGACCCTGCGGATGTATTTCGGCCCATAGTATTCCGAGTTGGGATAGGTCTTGCTCCTCGGATAATACGCATACCTGGTGTCGATCTTGTATTCGATCCCGGACATCTGCGGGAAGCCCGCGTCCGGTGTCGGGGTGTCCTGCGTGGAAGCCTCCAGGGCTTCCAGAAGCTGCTTCCCAGTCACATAGAGGCCCTGGACCTGATTGTCAAAAGGCATCACCGACAGGACCGCCATGCGGGTGAAATCCCCTTTAGGGATCCCGGCGCGCAGCGCACCTCCGTTGGTGTGGCCTACGACGTGGTCTGCGGGGACATCTAAGGAACTTTCATTTTTTAAGGCGTACCAGCGGCAAGCGTCGGTCACCATATCCCCGAGGTTCGTCTCTCCGTCACGGTTACCGTTGGGCTCAGAGGAGCCGGCGGCTTTGGCCGCCGCGGCATCGCGAAATCCGTTTAGGTCCACCAGGGAGGTCCCCGCCTTCTGGCCATAGCGCTCCTCGACCTCAGCTATGATATGATCCGATACGGCCTTGACCTCCGCATTGGAGTAGGAGCTATCGGTGATCTGATACAGCTGCCAGCCGTCGATCTTCTTCGAAGCCTCATCGATGACCACCATGCCGATGTTGGCGAACTGCGTTCCGGTGGACAGGATCGGATCTGCGTCAGGGTCATACGTTACGATCGGCTGGCCGTCTTTGAATCCGGTCATGACCGTATGGGAGTGCCCGTCCAGAAGCAGGTCTGCCCCGTCTCCCTTCACCGCGTCCCAGAGATCGACGGACCGGTAGGGAGCAGATCCGGGATCCACACCAAGATGCGTGAGTCCAAGCACGATGTCTGCGCCATTCTGTTTCAGGTCCTTAATGTCCTCCGCGGCCTGATCAAAGATCTTCGGATGGGTCGCATCATCCAGGAATTCGAGGCCTGCCACATGTTCGGGAGAGGTTTTCGTCTTCGTTTCCGGTGTATCGACACCGAAGAATCCGATCTTCACGCCATCATTTTCGATATAAGTGGTTTTCTTGACGATGGAAGCGCCGCTGCCATCCAGGATGCTGTCACAGATGACCTCGGGCTTCAGATCTGCCAGATACTCTTCTAACTGCGGCCAGCAATAATCGAAGTCATGATTCCCGATGGTTATGATATCGTATTCGGCTGCGTTCATCAGGGTTATGGCTGACCTGCCTTTGCAATAGCTGACGTATACATTGCCCTGGAGGAAGTCGCCGCTGTCGACCAGGAATACGTCCGCCCCGCGGGACCTAAGCTCATCGCGCAGACCGGCCATGCACCGGTAGCCATCCACCGCTCCATGGACATCATTAGATTGCAGGATCACCGTTTTTCCCGCATAGTTCTCCGCCAGCCCGTCATCGATGGCGTATGCAAAAGCTGGCCAGCCGATGGCTGCAGCCGCCAGGATGAGGAGGACGACCAGAACGGGCAGAAATGCCGGGGTTGTGGTCGGGGCAGCTCCCGGGTAGGTGTGTTTGTTCGTTCCCATGGGATCATCTCCTTTGAACAGTTCCAAGTTTCGTACATTATATCATAGGATTAAAGCAGGCGATATACAGGAATCTTATATCCTGGCGCGTCTTACAGTCCATATCAAGGTCTACGAGAACGGTATC
>JAFRLD010000212.1 GCA_017431395.1 Bacillota bacterium
AGTCAAAAATCTGGATGAAAAGCTGCAGGCGGTCAGCGCTTTTATGGTCGAGGATCCTTGTCCCGAAGTATGGGGGCAAGTGTTCGGCGACCGGCCCCTGTATCTTGAGATCGGCTGCGGCAAGGGAGATTTCCTCCTGCAGCAGGCATTGGCCCATCCGGAACACGATTATATCGGCATCGAAGGCCAGGCGTCGGTGGTGCTTCGCGCCCTGCAGAAAGCGGCAGAGGCCGGAAGCGCACAGGACGGCGGACTTCGCAATCTCCGGTTCGCCTGCGCGTTCGTGAATCACCTGGAGGAACTCTTCGCCCCGGGGAGTCTCGCCGGGATCTTCCTGAATTTCAGTGACCCCTGGCCGAAGGAGAGACATGCGAAGCGGCGGCTGACGTACCGCGGGAGACTGCAGGACTACGCGAAGGCGCTGAAGAAGGGCGGTTTCATTGCGGTCAAAACGGACAATGACGCCTTGTTCGATTTCACACTGGAGGAGATCGAAGCCTCCGGTTTCAAGCCGACAGAGCTCACCCGGGATCTGCATGGCGAAGGATGCAGCTATGAAGCCCGGCACGTAATGACGGAATACGAAAAGAAGTTCCACGAAGCCGGTAAACATATCAACTATATTAAGGTGATCGTATAGGAGGGATCAGGAAGTGGCAGAGCAATTCATTCTGGCAAGGGAAAATGGGAGAAGCATCCCGAAAGAAGACAGGATCTTCGGAATCAGCAACAGAGCCAAGGAAGCGATCCGGCAGAAAGGAGCAGATGCCGTGGTCAACGGGACCATCGGAGCACTCCTCGACGATGATGGTAAGCTTATCGTGCTGGAGTCGGTGGATGAGGTGTTCCGGCAGCTTGCCCCGGAAGATTACGCGGAGTACGCCCCGATCGGAGGACTCGCGACATTCCGTGAAGCGGTACAGAAAGCAGCCTTCGGGAATCATGTTCCGGAAGGGTATAAGCAGGCGATCGCAACTCCCGGAGGGACCGGATCCCTTCGCAATGTGATCTCAGCCTATTCCTCCCCCGGAGATCAGGTGCTGACTTCCGACTGGCACTGGGCACCGTACAACACCATCGCCGGAGAGATCGGAAGAAGCGTGGCCACCTTCCAGTTCTTTGATGAGAACAGGGCTTTCAATGCAGGATCCTTCGCTTCGAAAGTCGCAGAGCTTCTGGCGAATCAGGGAAGCCTGGTCATCATCCTGAACACCCCTGCGCACAACCCGACCGGGTACTCTCTGACGCTGCAGGACTGGGATAAGGTGATCGGGATCCTGTGTGAAGAGGCGAAATGCGGCAAAGCCATCGCCCTGCTCATCGACGCGGCATACATCGATTTCGCCGGTGACGAGGACGAGTACAGGGAGTTTCTGCCGAAGCTGGCGGCGCTTCCGGAGAATGTCCTCCCGGTCATGGCTTACAGCCTGTCAAAGACCTATACGCTCTATGGAGCCCGGTGCGGCGCGATGATCTGCATCGCGAAGACACCGGAGATCGCGGAGGAATTCAAGCGTGTCTGTGAGTTCTCATCCAGAGGGACCTGGTCCAACAGCGCGAAGCTCGCGCAGGTCATCCTGACCAAGATCTATGAAGATCCGGAACTTCTGAAGCGCGTTGACGAGGAGCGTGAGAAGTACAGGAACATGCTGATCGCCCGTGGAACGGCATTCAGTGAGGAAGCAGAGAAGGTCGGCCTGGAGATCGTGCCGTTCGATGCAGGGTTCTTCGTAAGCGTCCCATGCGAGGATCCGGACGCCCTCAGCAAGAAGCTGGAGGAGCAGGACATCTTCCTGGTCCCGCTGAAGATGGGCATCCGTGTATCCGTCGCTTCCCTTTCGGAAGAAAAGTGCCGTCGCCTGCCTGAGGCGATAAAGAAAACCATGGAATAAATGGTAAATAATGGTTGACAAAATATGGATAATCTGATACCATGTGTTTATTCTAATTAGGAAAGGAGATTAAGCACATGTCAGATTATAACGATGACCGGGAGGTAACGTACGAGATCGTCGAAGAGATCGGCATCATCTCATCCCAGGCAACGGGGTGGACGAAAGAACTCAATATCGTAGCCTGGAATGGGGGCCAGGGCAAGTATGATATCAGAGAATGGTCCCCCCAGCATGACCGGATGAGCCGGGGGATCACCCTCAACGAACAGGAGATGCGGATGATCCTCGATCTGCTGAGACGCAGGGAGCGCCGCGTTCCGCGCGGACGGACCCGCCCATCACAGGAGAGAGA
>JAFRLD010000213.1 GCA_017431395.1 Bacillota bacterium
AGCAACGAACCGCCGGCTGGAGGATATGGTCGAGGAGAAGACGTTCCGAAGGGATCTGTACTACCGGCTGAACGTTTTCCCGATCAACATCCCTTCGCTTGAGGAGAGGCAGGAAGACATCCCGGCGCTGATCGCGCATTTCATGGAGCAATACAATGAGAAGTTCGGGATGGATAAATATATGGACTCTGACGCGGTCGAGTATTTGAAGAACCGCAGCTGGGAAGGTAACATCCGGGAACTGGAGAATGTCATGCAAAGGCTGATGATCTCCAGTCGGACGGACAGCATCACCATGGTGGATGTGTTGAAGGAACTGGATGATTCGATCGCAGGAACCATGGCGATAAACGCAGCGAAGAAGGTCTCTGAAGAAGAAAGGGTGAACCTGACCCAGATGGTCGAGGCCTTCGAGAAGGAACTGGTCCGCGCCGCCTGGGATGAGTACGGATCGACGCGAAAGGCGGCGAAAGCATTGGGCATCAGCCAGACACAATTCGTGCGAAAAAAGACCAAATATGATTTGGACAGAGAGGAAAATCCAACAGGATAGCAGAAGCAGAGCCGCGGCATTCGTGCCGCGGTTTTTTACTGACATGGCTGCGGGCGGAAAGAGCTGAACCTGTAATGAATCGGAGATTTAGCCGGAATGAACCGATTTCGGTTCGATCTGTGATATGGAAGACGGAACCGAGGGGATGAGACAGGGGACAATCGTTAAATAAATCACGAAAATAACACGCTTTGACACTTTTTTCACGAAAACCCCGTGCCGGATTTAAAACTGGCACGGGGCTTGCATTAATTATGAGCAACACGAAACTGGTTCAAGAAGATCTGCGGGACCGATATTACCGATATCCTCGGGCCCAGGTCTCACAGACACCAAAACATAGGAATTCTATTTAAGGAGGAAACACACAATGAAAAAAGGTAATCCGTTCGGAACACACAGAGTCATCGAGCCTAAGGGAATCCTGCCGCAGCCGGCAGATAAGATCGACAACACAATGGAGATCTATGACAACGAAGTCCTGATCGATGTAATCACACTGAATATCGACTCCGCGTCCTTCACAGAGATCGTTAGAAGAGTCTGTGACGGCAAGAAGCCGGTCGACATCGATGGTGATGAGGCTGAGATGGCAAAGGTCAAGGCTAAGATGCTGGAGATCGTTGAGAACGCTGGCAAGCACAAGAATCCGTGGACCGGTTCCGGCGGCATGCTGATCGGTACCGTTAAGGAAGTCGGACCGGCTTACGTTGGCGACCTGAAGGTCGGCGACAAGATCGCTACACTGGTTTCCCTGTCCCTGACTCCGCTGGTCATCGAAGAGATCCACGAGATGAGACCGGCGATCGACCAGGTCGACATCACTGGCCAGGCGATCCTGTTCCAGAGCGGCATCTATGCTAAGCTGCCGGATGACATGCCGGAAGGTCTGGCTCTGTCCGCACTGGACGTTGCAGGTGCTCCTGCGCAGGCTGCTAAGCTGACTCGCCCTGGAGATACCGTTCTGGTTATCGGTGGTGGCGGCAAGTCCGGACTGCTGTGCCTGTATGAGGCTAAGAAGATGGCTGGCGTTACCGGCAAGGTCATCTGCGCTGCAGGATCCCAGAAGTCCGAAGACAGAGCAAGAAAGCTCGACCTGGCGGATGAATACTTCCACATGGATGCAACCGATGCAGTCGGTATGTATGAGAAGATCATGGAGCTGACCGACGGACAGCTGTGTGACGTTGTTATCAACTGCGTATCCATCGAGAACACAGAGATGGGCTCCATCCTGACATGTAAGGATGACGGCGTTGTTTACTTCTTCTCCATGGCAACCAGCTTCACCAAGGCTGCTCTGGGTGCAGAGGGCGTTGGCAAGGACGTCAACATGATGATCGGCAATGGCTACACCAAGGGCCATGCAGAGATCACCCTGCAGGTGCTGAGAGAGCATCAGGGCCTCAGAGACCTGTTCGCGGAGATGTATGCGTAATCCGACATCTAAGCAAAAGCTGGTCGGACATAGATCATGAATATTCAGGCCGGAGCATCGGGGGAATCCCGGGCTCCGGTTTCACCCCGTTTTAAGAGGGGTACCAAACCCAAAAGAAGAGTAAGAGTTTGAGGAGGTTAGACACTATGGCAATCAGAAACTGGAAAGAGATTCCTTTATTTAAGGATGTTACTGACGAACAATGGAATGACTGGCATTGGCAGGTTGCGAACCGTCTGCACACAGTAGAACAGATCAAGCAGGTCGTGAACCTGACACCGGAAGAAGAAGCGGATATCGAGAAGGTCATCAACGGCTTCCGCGTCGGCATCACCCCGTACTATGCATCCCTGATGGATCCGGACGACAAGAGCTGCCCGGTCAGAATGCAGGCTGTACCGGTCCTGGCAGAACTGCACCAGTCGGATGCAGATATGCTCGACCCGCTGCATGAGGATGAAGACTCCCCGGCTCCGGGACTGACCCACAGATATCCGGACAGAGTTCTGTTCCTGATCACAGACCAGTGCTCCATGTACTGCAGACACTGCACCAGAAGAAGACTGGCAGGAGAGACCGATGGAGCCAGAAGCATGGATGACATCAACGCTTGCATCGACTACATCAAAAGAACTCCGGTCGTAAGAGACGTCCTGCTTTCCGGTGGAGATGCTCTTTGTGTCGAGGACGAAGTTCTGGAATACATCATCAGTGAGCTGAGAAAGATCGATCACGTTGAGATCGTTCGTATCGGATCGAGAACCCCGGTCGTTATGCCGCAGAGAATCACAGATGATCTGTGCAACATGCTGAAGAAGTATCATCCGATCTGGCTGAACACACACTTCAACCATCCGAAGGAAATGACTCCGGAAGCGATGGAAGCCTGCCGCAAGCTGGCGGATGCCGGTATCCCGCTCGGAAACCAGAGCGTACTGCTCAGAGGAGTCAACGATGACGTTCATGTCATGAGGAACCTGATGCAACATCTGGTCAAGAACAGAGTTCGTCCGTACTACATCTATCAGTGCGACCTGTCACTTGGCATCGAGCACTTCCGTACACCTGTATCGAAGGGCATCGAGATCATCGAGGGACTCAGAGGCCATACCTCCGGTTATGCAGTCCCGACCTTTGTCGTAGACGCTCCGGGAGGCGGCGGCAAGACTCCGGTCATGCCTCAGTACGTCATTTCCCAGACACCGGGCAAGGTGATCCTGAGAAACTACGAAGGCGTTATCACGACCTATACCGAGCCGCGTCATCTGCCGGATCTGCAGTGCAGCTATGAGAACTGCAAGGACGCTGAGACCTACAAGTATGAAGGCGTTGCCGGTCTGCAGCAGGGACTGCGGATGGCTATGGAGCCGATGGGCCTCCTGCGTCACGAGCGGAACAAGAAATAATCCGGCTTCGTTAAGAAAGAAAAACGACAACTATGCTGTATGAACTGTCACAAAGTTACAAAAGAATAGCCATCGTGGGCATGGCTAAGAATGCCGGCAAGACCACCACCCTGAACTATTTCCTTGAAGAGGCGATGGATGAGGAAATGGTCGTCGGCGTCACGTCCACCGGCAGAGACGGAGAACGGACGGACCTTGTGACAGGTACAGATAAACCAAGCATCTGGCTCGAAGAGGACACGCTCGTATCGGTCCCGGTCCAGCTCTATGATCTGGCGGATGCAGGACTTGAGATCCTGCGAAAGACCGAATACGGCACCTCCCTCGGCCCGATCCTGCTCTGCAGAGTAGCGAACTCCGGGTTCGTACAGGTCGCAGGACCTGTGATCAATTCCCAGCATGAATCGCTGTGCAGGGAAATGATTGGAGCGGGAGCGGAAGTCGTTCTGATCGATGGGGCGATCGACCGAAAATCGATCGCAGCACCGGAGACATCCGATGCGATCATCCTGTCGACGGGCGCGGTGATCTCGAGACAGATGAACACCGTCATCGAGGAAACGGCCCACACGGTGGGGCTTTACAGATTGCCCCGCCTGGAAGAGGGTCCTGTACGTGAGGGGCTCGAGAAATTCCGGGATGACGATAAGATCCTGTTGGCAGAGGGTGGAGAGATCCGCCATCTTGACCTCAGGACCGGCCTGGGAGCGGGAAAAATACTGGCGGCAACGATTGGTAAGGATGTAAGTCATGTTTTTCTCCCGGGAGCGTTCACGCCGGGGTCGATCGATGGGATCGACCCCAGGACGATGCGCGAGCTGACCTTTGTATTGAAGGACCCGACGAAGATATTCTTCCCACCGTCATTATGGAGAAAAATGTGCAAGTGGGGGCTGAACGTCAAAGTTCTTGAGAATATCAATGTCGCAGCGGTGACCGTCAATCCGACGTCGCCGCAGGGCTACCGGTTCGATCAGCAGCAGCTGGTCGAGGGCGTGCAGAGGGCTTTGCCGGATATTCCGGTCATCGATGTCATGGCATGAGTAAGGAGACAAAATGATTGACGCAATGCTGGCAACTGAAAAAGTCAGACGCGAAACGGGCCTCGCCCATGTCTTCGCCTCGCTGAACATTCTGACCCCATACGGCCAGAAACAGCTTCGCGAACTGAAGCCATTTTTCCCGGGCCAGGAAGAGCAGCTAAAGGAAGAGTTTGAGCGAACCGAGAAGATCGGTGAGATCATCGCGAGAGATGCACGCCGGACAGGCGAGCTCAAAGAGACCCTCATGCTGGTCAAAGACAACACCCTGTCGATCGAAAAGAGCAAAGACAGCGTACTGACAGTGGTGGAACTTTTCGAGCTTAAAGTCCTGCTTCTGCAGATGGAAAAGATCCGGAAAATGGATGAAACAGAGCATTTTCCGCCGGAGTTCGTACCGTATGATGTGACGCCGCTGCTGGACCGGCTGGATCCGGACGGCGGACGGATCAGTACCTTCTTCATTTATGACAGTTTCTCTGAAACTCTGGCTGATCTGAGACGGCGGCGCAAGGAAGCGGAGCGGCAGATCCGGAAACTCCAGAAGCAGAAAGCGACCTGGCTGCGAAAAAAAGACGGGATCGCCCTGACACCGAAGTTTGAGATACAGGTGAGCAAGGCGGACCGCGATCGTATAAAAATGATAGAAGAGAACCCCGCGTTAGAGAAGGCGGGGGAAGACTACATGTCGATCACCTGGCGTCTGGCCGGTGATGAAGAGACCGACCGATATACCCGTGAAGTCGAAGAATGCACGGAACAGATCGAGCGGGAGGAATACAAGGTCAGACGCTGGTTGTCGGCACATGTGGGCGGTCACCGGAAGGCGCTGCTTGAAGCGACCCGGAAGATCGGGGCGCTGGACATGGCCATCGCGAAGGCAGAATATGCTAAGGAGCATGACTGCTGCATTCCGGAGATCCCCCTGGAGCATGAGATCGCATTTACGGACGGAAGACACCTTCAGGTCGAAGAAGTCCTGAAGAAGGACGGAAGCGAGTATTGCCCGATCTCGATCGAGCTCGCGGACGGTGTCACCTGTATCACCGGCGCCAACATGGGCGGCAAGACCATCTCGCTGAAGCTGGTGGGTCTTGTAACGCTGATGGCGCAGTACGGGCTGCCGGTCCCGTGCAAGGCCGCACGGATCGGACTTTGCAGCAGCGTACGGATCCTGATCGGGGACAGTCAGTCCATCGAGCGGGGGCTGTCCAGCTTCGGAAGCGAAATGGAAGAGCTGAAGAAGATGCTGGACGAAAGCGAAGATCGTGCCCTGCTCCTGATCGATGAGATCGCCAGTGGAACCAATCCTTCGGAAGGGCTGGCGCTGACGAGAGCGATCATCGATCATCTGAAACAAGAAGCGTTCATCACGCTGATCACGACCCATTTCGAACGGTTTTCGGAGGGGAGTGAGATCGTCAACCTGCAGGTCACCGGGTTGGCGAACGCAGACCTGTCCCAGCTGGACACCCAGCTAAAAGCGGCAGATGGGCGAGAACGGGTGGGAGTGATCCGCCGGTTCATGGACTACCGTCTGCAGCGTGTGGATGGTAAGGCAGATGTCCCGCACGATGCGCTTCACATCGCGCAGATGCTCGGCATCGGAAGTGACATAATCAATAAAGCGAAAGATTATCTGAGATAAAGGCTATCTAAGAAGTATCTGTAGTAAAGGAGAAGAAGGATGAAAAGTAAACTGAATCTGGATCCGGCAAAGGTGGATCACGCACGCGAAAGCGCCCACAAGATCGCGCAGAGCATGCAGGAATTCATCGACAGACACACAACGGTCAGTACGGAGAGAACCGTGCTTCGTCTGCTGGGCGTTGATGGTGTGGACGAGTTCGATGAGCCGCTGCCGAACGTGGTCGTGGATCAGCTTCTGAAGGCAGGCGGCCTTCCGCGCGGCATCGCGTACTGGATGGGTAATGCCATGATCCAGACGGGCAAGAGCCCGCAGGAGATCGCGGAAGCGATCGGCAGAGGTGAGATGAACATCACCGAGCTGGAGCAGGCTCCTGTGAAGGAAGCCGAAGAAAAGATCATGCCTATCGTTCATGACGCATTGGCAAAGATCCGTCAGCAGACAGCTAAGAGAAACGAGTACCTGGCGACCATCGGCGAGGGAAAACGTCCGTACCTGTATGTTATCGTAGCGACCGGAAACATCTACGAAGACGTGGTACAGGCTCAGGCAGCAGCCCGTCAGGGAGCGGATATCATCGCGGTTATCCGTACCACGGCCCAGTCCCTTCTGGACTATGTGCCGTATGGACCGACGACCGAAGGCTTCGGCGGAACCTACGCAACACAGGAAAACTTCAGGATCATGAGAAAGGCCCTGGACGAGGTCGGCGAAGAAGTTGGCAGATACATCCGTCTGTGCAACTATTCCTCCGGAATGTGCATGCCGGAGATCGCGGCTATGGGTGCGATCGAGCGGCTTGATGTCATGCTGAACGACGCTATCTACGGAATCCTGTTCAGAGACATCAATATGCAGAGAACGCTGGTCGACCAGTATTTCTCCAGAGTCATCATCGGATACAGTGACATCATCTTCAACTCCGGCGAGGACAACTATCTGACCACGGACGATGCGTATGAAAACGCTCATACCGTACTGGCTTCCCAGTTCATCAACGAGCAGTTCGCTGTTCTGGCGAATGTTAAGGAAGAGCAGATGGGTCTCGGACACGCGTTCGAAATGGATCCGGACATCGAGAACGGATTCCTCTACGAGCTGTCCCAGGCGATCATGGCCAGAGAGATCTTCCCGAACGCGCCTCTGAAGTATATGCCGCCGACGAAGTATATGACCGGCAACATCTTCAAGGGCAACGTACAGGATGCTCTGTTCAACATTATCGCTATCTGGTCGGGCCAGTCTTTGCAGCTGCTGGGCATGCTGACCGAAGCGATCCATACACCGCATATGCACGACCGGTACCTCTCCATTGAGAATGCGTCCTACATTTTCAACAATATGAGAGATCTGGGATCCGAAGTGTATTATAAGGAAGGCGGAATCATCCAGACCCGTGCACAGGGCGTACTGGACAAGGCGGACAAGATGCTGAGCGAGATCGTCGAAGAAGGGCTCTTCTCCACGATCGAGCAGGGCAAGTTCGGCGGCGTCAAGCGTCCCCGTGACGGAGGCAAAGGTCTGGAAGGCGTCTGCGTTAAGGATGATGCGTACTTCAACCCGTTCATCCCGCTCATGTTAGGAGGTGCAGAATAATGGCAGATTGTGCAACAGGAACTGCGATCGCTCAGGTCGATCTGACAAAAATCAAGCCTTATGGCGATACACTGAACGATGGAATGACAGAACTCGCTTTCACCCTGCCCGTACCTTATGGTGATGAAGCGGATGAAGCGGCGAGACAGCTGGTAAGAAAGATGGGGCTGGATGAGCCTAATGTCGTCTATTCAAAGAGCATGACCGAAGGCTACACCTTCTTCGTCGTCTACGGCAAGTGCCAGCACACCGTTGACTTCACGACCATCAAGGTCGCTAAGGTCGAAGTCGACGTTATGGACCGTCTGGAATGTGCGGAATACATCAAAGAGAACATCCGCCGTCCGGTCGTCATGGTTGGCGCATCCACAGGTACTGACGCTCACACCGTCGGCATCGATGCGATCATGAACATGAAGGGCTTCCATGGACACTTCGGACTCGAGCGGTTCGAGGGAGTCGAAGCTTACAACATGGGATCTCAGGTCCCGAACGAAGTCCTGATCGCGAAGGCCAAGGAAGTCCATGCGGACGCGATCCTGGTTTCCCAGACCGTTACCCAGAAGGACATCCACATCCAGAACCTGACCAACATGGTCGAACTGCTGGAAGCAGAAGGCATGCGTGACAAGGTCATCCTCGTCTGCGGAGGTCCGCGTATCTCCCACGAGCTGGCTCAGGAGCTCGGCTATGATGCCGGCTTCGGTCCGCACAAGTATGCGGAAGACGTTGCGTCCTTCGTGCTGACGGAGATCGTGAACAGAGGAATGGTATAAATAAATCAGGAGAATCTGAACAAGGAAGAGGGCTGTTGCAGCCCTCTTTTTTCGTGGTGTGCTCGCCTCAAGATCGAGTACAAAACGTTTCACAGAAGCCCCTTGACTGAACCGGAATGTGTTCAGGTGGGAGGGCCAGCTTTTGCGAAATGCAGCGAGAAAGCCGATATTTAGGGAGTTTCGGGCTGTGAGGAAAGATGGCACGGATATTGCTTTAATTAGATAACGTAAAAAAATAACAGAATATTCGGAAGCCTCAGGCGGGAGAAAAACCATGGAAGGGAAAGTAAAGAAACCAATCGCGCTCCTGACCGCGTTCATGTTCGCGTTCACAGGAGTCTTTATGTTCAATGGAGTCGGGAATACAGTCTATGCGGACGTAGGACCGGGTATGGAGGAACAGGATTTCTCCTATGATAAAGGAGGCGGCGCTCTCGCCAGCATCGGTATCGATACATCCAAAGCGCCGGAGACCTACGATCCGGATTCCACGGATAACCCTTACGGATCGGACGTGACAACGATGTGCAGGGTCAGTGAGCTTGTGAAGAT
>JAFRLD010000214.1 GCA_017431395.1 Bacillota bacterium
GCTTTCATGGATGCCGTCAGAGCGGTGATCTTATCCTTTAGCAGGGGTTTATCCGCTATGTTCAGTGTGCCTCCGAGCTCCGCTTCCTTCTCAAAAAGGATCGGGGCGAATCCGCGCAGGGCCAGGACCCGGGCGGCTTCCATACCGGCAGGACCACCACCGATGATGCAAACGGTTTCTCCATGACCACTGCGGTGCAGACGTGGGAATTCGATCTCCCGCGCGGTACGGGCCTTGACGGAGCAGCGGATCGGGAGACCGTCTCCCAGCACTCGCTCTCTGCAGTACAGGCAGCCGATGCAGCGGCGGATCTGGTCCGCCTGACCAGCCTTTGCTTTATTCATGAACTCAGGGTCGGCCAGCTGGGAGCGGCCAAGGCCGACGAAATCACAGACGCCTTCCTCGAGAAGCTGCTCCGCGAAGTCCGGATCCTTGATCGTGTTGGTGGCGATCACCGGGATGTTAAGGGCTTCTTTGTAAGCCTTGGCGACATGTTTTTTCCAGCCCGGCTTGTAGGAGAAAGGCTCGCAGTTGGCGTCGCCGTTTCGGGCGCTCCCGTTGCTGATGTTGATGGCATCGATCCCGAGGCTCTCCAGGTAGCGGGCGATCTCGATCCCTTCTTCAAGAGAGAGAAAGCCCTCGACCGGGGTCATCTCATCGCCGCACATCCGCACGAGGATAGGGAAGGCTGGACCGAGCTTCGCCCGGATCCCTTCGATGATCTCGGCGATAAACCGGCAGCGGTTCTCGACGCTTCCGCCATAGGCATCCGTCCTGCGGTTATAGTATTTGCTAAAAAACTGGGCGATCAGATAGCCGTGGGCTCCATGCAGTTCGACTGCGTCATAGCCCGCCTTATAGCAGCGCACTGCGGCGTCGATGAACTTGCCTTCGATGCGCTTGATATCTTCCAGGGTCATTTCCTTTGGCACCGGCCGGCCGTCCGCGATCGGAACGGCACTGGGGGCGAGATTGTCCCGTCCGGTGAACGCCGGATTGGAGGTGGCTCCTCCGTGGTGGATCTGGCAGACGATGCGGCAGTCATAGAGGTGCACGGCGTCGGTCAGCTCCTCGAGGGCGGAGATGTGATAGTCCCTCGCGATCCGCAGATTATGGATGGAAGGGATGCTGTCGATATCATCTACACCGGTGTATTCGTGGATGATCATGCCGAGGCCGCCTTTCGCGCGCTCCTGATAATATCGGACCTGGCGCGGGGTGGGCAGACCGTCTTTATCCGCCATGTCGGTAGCCATCGGCATCATGATGCCGCGGTTTTTGATGGTCATGGAGCCGATCCGGCCCGGTGTGAACAGTTTCTCATACATATCTATTTCCTCCTTAACAGTTCCCTCTGAGGATATTGTGATCGATGCTTTTTAGGATCTCACGGTCAATGGCGCTTAGCCCCCGGACCAGCGCGTCGATGTCATCCTTCGTGTTGAATACGCCCAGGCTGACCCTGAGGCATCCGTCGTATTTCTGGTTCTTCAGATGTTTGTGAATGAGCCCGGCGCAGTGATGGCCTGCCCGGACGGCGATATCATTCTCCCGGTCAAGGATGGCCGCCACCTCATTCGCCCGAAAGCCTTCCAGATTGAGGCTGACCACACCGGCCTGCAGCGCCCCCGGCGGAGCATGGTAGAGGGTGATCTCAGGGACCTCCGCAAGGCGTTCCAGCAGATATCCGGTCAGTTCCTCTTCGATCGCCCACGGGTCCACTCCTTTTAGCCATTCCAGAGAAGCCTGCAGGCCCCGGATCGCGACCGTATCCATGCTGGCGCATTCCATTTTCTCGGGCATGTGCTTCGGCATGGAGGGGTCTTCGGAACGGATCCCGTTGCCGCCGGTAAGGACAGGCATGAGATCAACTCCGTTACGGATAAAAAATCCCGCGATCCCGAAGGGAGCATACAGGGTCTTGTGCCCGGCGAAAGCGATGCAGTCTGCCCTGAGCTCTGCGAATCGCATGCGAAGAAGGCCCATGGCCTGCGCGGCGTCGAGCAGGGTGAAAGCCCCGTATTTTTTGGCTGCTGTGAAGATCTCCCTGGCCGGGAGCACGTAACCGGTGACGTTGCTGATCGCACTCACACAGACAAGGGAAGGGGGAGCATCGCTGAAGTCCTGCTTCATCTGCTCCAGATCGATCGAAAGGTCCTCTGCCAATGGAAGCTCCCGGACCGTGATGCCATGCCGCTCCTTGATCAGGTGCAGGGGGCGGAGCACCGCGTTATGCTCATAGGGGGAGACATAAACGGTCATTCCCGGCTCCCATCTCTGGCCGAGCAGGATCTGGTTCAGTGCTATGGTGACCGAAGGGGTGAGGGCGATCTCCGCCTGGCCTCTGGCATCGCAAAGGCTGGTCAGCCGTTTTTTCACATCCCGGATCATTTCACCTGCATCCCGTGCCGACTGATAAGCACCACGCCCCGCGTTCACGGCATTCGTCCGGGCATACCGGTCCACGGCTTCATAGACGCATTCCGGTTTAGGGAATGTCGTTGCTCCATTATCGAGATAGATCACATCAGACTCCTTGGCTGGATTACACTAATTATTCTGAAAACATTGTAGCATAAAAATACAAAAATCTAATAGAAGAAATCAATAATTGTGAGCCCCTTAACGGAAAAACTGATGTAATCGGTTTCATCGGGGAAAGCGCTGAAGTTAGACTTGATTAACCGCAAATATGGTATGTATATTGGTTTCAGAAGAGCAAGATTATTTCCGATTGTTTGTATGAAATGAGGTAGATTAAGAAATGAGCAGATTGGAATTCAAGCAGAAGAGCCAGGCCCAGAAGGAGGTCGAAGCTCTGTACGGAGACATCCAGCGCAGAGTCATCGCCAGCCCGCCTAGCCAGTGTCAGGTAGACCTGACCTGTTCCTTCCTGAAGCTTTGCCAGGCACAGTCCTGCGGGAAATGTGTCCCCTGCAGAGCCGGCGTCAACCAGATGATCAGGATCCTGGAGAAGATCCTCGATCTGGACGAGCCAGCCTCACTGGACGATCTGAGTTTGCTGCAGAAGACGGCGGAGTCCGTCCGCGATTCGTCTGACTGCGCAGTCGGCACAGAGACCGCAGAGATCATGCTGAAGAGCCTGCGCAGCTTCGAGGATGACTATATCTCCCATATCGAGAACAAACGTTGTTCCGACAACGTGCTTGATATGAGAAATACCGTTCCATGCGTGGCCAAGTGTCCGGCAGAAGTCGATATCCCGGGATACATTTCCCTGATCAAGGCCGGACGCTATGACGATGCGGTCAAGCTGATCCGAAAGGACAATCCGTTCCCGACCGTATGCGCATTGATCTGCGAGCATCCATGCGAAGGACACTGCAGAAGAAATATCCTTGACGCTTCTATTAATATCAGAGGGCTGAAGATGTTCGCCGTGGACAACTGCTCCGAAGTGGTCCCGATCCCGGACAAGATGGAAGCCACCGGCAAAAAGATCGCCATCGTCGGCGGCGGCCCGAGCGGACTCACCGCGGCATATTATCTGACCCTGATGGGCCATGAATGCAAGATCTACGAGAGAAGGGCGCAGCTTGGTGGTATGCTTCGTTACGGCATCCCCAGCTACCGTCTGCCGAGGCACCGTCTGGACTGGGACATCAGATCCATTCTCTCTGCGGGTATAGAAGTTGAGCTGAACGCGGACATCAATACAGAGGAAGCGGTCAGCAAACTGATGAAGGAAAACGATGCGGTCTATGTGGCTATCGGAGCCCACAACTATAAGATGATCGGGATCGAAGGCGAAGAGAGCAAGGGCGTTCTCTCTGCAGTCGATATGCTCCGCGGCATCGGTGATGATAAAATGCCGGATTTCAAGGGCAAGAGAGTCGTGGTCGTCGGCGGCGGCAACGTGGCGATGGACGTCGCGAGAACCGCCATGCGTCTCGGCGCATCCCATGTGGATATCGCCTATAGAAGACGCAAGGTCGATATGACTGCGCTGCCGGAGGAGATCGACGGCGCGATCGCAGAGGGCTGCCGGCTTCTGGAGCTGAGGACCCCGGTGCGGATCGAATCCGATGAAGAGGGCAACGTGAAGGCACTGGTCGTCAAGCCGCAGAAGGTCGGACCATATGATGCTTCCGGACGTCCGAAATCCTTCCCGGCACAGAAAGAGGAACAGGTCCTGCCGTGTGACATCGTCGTTGGTGCGATCGGACAGGAGATCGATTCCGAAGTTTTTGAGAAGGCCGGTGTATCCGTGCTTTGGAAAAAACTGAACACGGATGAGTCCATGGCCGTTGAGGGCATGGAAGGCGTCTTCGCCGGAGGCGACAGCGTGACCGGTCCGTCGACCGTCATCAACGCCATCGCACAGGGCAGGGTCGCTGCTGCGAACATCGATAATTACCTCGGATACAACCACGAGATCAAGGTAGAACTGGATATTCCGGATCCGGATCTGACGGATTATATCCCATGCGGCAGATCCGAGCTCACATCCCGTTATCCGGATGAAAGAAACAGAGACTTTGACGGATTCGAGAACGGCCTGCTCTTAGAGGAGGCGATCCAGGAAGCCGGGCGCTGCCTGAGATGCGATTGCAATAACCTCGGTGCATTCAGAGGAGGGAGGCACACATCATGGTAAATATCACGATCAATGGAAGAAAAACCAGCGTACAGGAAGGAACGACCATCCTGAATGCGGCCCAGAACGTTGGTGTGGAGATCCCGCACCTGTGCTACTGGGAGGATCTGAACGAGATCGGTGCCTGCCGTATTTGCGTCGTCGAGCTGGAGGGAAAAGACAAGCTGGTCTCCTCCTGCAATACCGAAGTCGAAGAAGGCATGGTGATCCACACCAACAGCCCGAAAGTCCGTCAGGCCAGAAAGATCAACGTCCACCTGTTGCTCTCAGAGCATGACTGTCAGTGTGCGACCTGCCCCAGAAGCGGCAATTGCATGTTACAGACGATCGCCAGAGATCTCGGTGTCGTTACCGCTTTCTATGAGAACAATTGTGACGATTATCGCTGGGACAAATCCTTCCCGCTGATCCGCAACGCGGCCAAGTGCATCACCTGCATGCGCTGCGTCCAGGTATGCGAGAAGATCCAGACCATGAACGTCTGGGAAAAAGTGGGTTCCTCCTTCCGTACTTCCGTAGGTGTTACGGATGGTGTGGACATCAATGACGCAAACTGCACGCTTTGCGGACAGTGCATCACGCACTGCCCGGTCGGCGCCCTGACAGAGCGCAGCGATACGACCAAGGTGCTGGATGCTTTGGCGGATCCGGACGTAGTCACTATGGTCCAGTTCGCACCGGCGGTCCGTGTCGCCTGGGGAGAGAAGGTCGGCATGAGCAGGGTGGAGCAGACCACCGGCAAGCTGGTGGCAGCCCTGAAGCAGATCGGTTTCGATTACGTCTTCGATACGGTCTATTCCGCGGATATGACCATCATGGAAGAAGGAAGCGAACTGATCCAGAGACTTGGGGAGAAGAAAGAACACCAGTGGCCGATGTTCACCTCCTGCTGCCCGGGCTGGCTGCGGTTCGTCCAGCTCGAGTTCCCGGAATTCATCCCGAACCTGTCCACGGCGAAGTCGCCTCAGCAGATGTTCGGCGCGATCAGCAAAACCTATATCGCGGAGAAGATGGGTGTGGACCCGGCGAAAATATTCTCCGTTTCTATCATGCCGTGTACGGCCAAGAAATATGAGTGCGATGTGGATGTGCTGAATGATTCCGGTTTCCGGGATGTCGATCTAGTCCTGACGACGAGAGAGCTTGACCGGCTGATCACGATCGACGGGATCAAAGCAGCCCAGCTTCCGGAAGAGCCATTCGACGATTTCTTCGGGGAAGGCACAGGCGCAGGCGTCATCTTCGGCGCCACCGGCGGCGTCATGGAAGCGGCTCTTCGTTCCGCATATTTCCTGATCACAGGAGAGAATCCTCCGGTCAATGCGTTCCGGAACGTCCGGGGCATGGACGGCTGGAAGGAGGCGACCTTCACCGTGGCGGGGATCAATCTCCGCGTGGCCATCACCAACGGACTCGGCAATGCGCGCAAGCTCCTGAATGCCATCAAAGCCGGTGAAGTCCAGTATGATTTCGTTGAAGTCATGGCCTGTCCGGGCGGCTGCGCAGGCGGCGGCGGACAGCCGATCCACGACGGGACCGAGATGGCACAGCTTCGTGGCAATGAGCTGTACAATATAGATAACACATTGAACGTCCGGTTCTCCCACGAGAATCCTACCGTACTCATGTCCTATCAGGAATACTTCGGCGAGCCGAATTCCGAGCGGGCACATCATCTGCTGCACACGGACGTGCATCAGTGGAATCTGTAATCAACGGATCCGATCCGACTCATTTCGAAGGGGCTGCTGCACTGGACATCTGAGGATGTCGAGGCAGCAGCCTTTTTTTGGTGCGAGGATCGCGGGCAACCCACAATTTCTTTCACGTTGCCATAACCCCGGCAGTGTTGTATAATAACTATAACTAACGAAATATTGGAGGAAAGACTATTGAGCAGCAAGAAATTCACTAAGAGCAAACAGGCCCCGGTACAGCAGGAGGAAAGACATAGATATAAGAGTGTCAATTCCCCCGGCAAGGTATGGGCGGTCCGTATCGTCGTGATCCTGCTCTGCATCGCAGTAGCAGTCACACTGATTCCGTCGGTATTCTTCTAAATCTGATACAGACAGGAGCATCGAAGTGTTAGATATTGAGAAACTGAAGAAGGAGATCCCGATCACAGAGGAGATCGCAGCTTGCCGTGAGCTTCTGTGGAACAATCCGGGTTGCCGCCATCACGAAGACGCAGCGCCCTCAGAAGAGCCTATCGTCGATATCGATGAGGCAGAAGCCAGGCTGCTCCGGTTCGCACCGTACATAGAGAAGGTCTATCCGGACGTGCTGGAGGGGATCATCGAATCGGATCTGACCGAGATCCCGGAGATGAAAGAAGCTTTGGCAATGGACACAGAAGGCGTACTGGAACCGGTCGAGCTGCCGGGAAGGCTCTTCCTTAAGTGTGACAGCCATCTGCCGATCTCCGGTTCCGTCAAGGCCCGGGGAGGGATCTATGAGGTGTTGAAATTTGCCGAGCAGGTCGCCATGGAGAATGGCATGCTGACCGAAGAGGACGATTACAGCATCCTGGCAGAGCCCCGGTTCAGAGATCTCTTCAGCAGATACAGCGTTGCGGTCGGCTCGACAGGGAATCTGGGCCTTTCGATCGGGATCATGAGCGCGAAACTGGGCTTTCAGGTGACCGTGCATATGTCGGCGGATGCCCGCCAGTGGAAGAAGGATATGCTGCGCAGCCAGGGCGTCATAGTGAAAGAATATCCGGATGATTATGAAGCAGCGGTCGCGCAGGGAAGACGGGAGGCAGAGGAAGACCCGAACTGTCATTTCGTTGATGATGAGAACTCTCTGGACCTCTTCGCAGGCTACTCTGTGGCAGGCAAACGTCTGAAGCAGCAGCTTGAGGCGAGGGGGATCACCATCGATGAGGAGCACCGGCTGTATGTATATCTCCCCTGCGGCGTCGGCGGCGCACCGGGCGGCGTGACATACGGGATCAAAGAGTATTTCGGCGATGATGCCTACTGCTTCTTCGCGGAGCCTACCCATGCACCATGCATGACTCTGGGCCTCGCCACAGGATTACATAACCGGATTTCTGTTAAGGATGTAGGGATCGATGGCCGGACCGAAGCCGACGGGCTCGCTGTGGGAAGGGCGTCCGCATTGGTCGCAGATGCGATGGAATCAAGGCTGGACGGCTGCTTCACGGTGGATGACAGCAGACTTTATCCCTATCTGGCGATCCTGAAGGATACGGAGGATCTATTCATCGAACCATCTGCCTGCGCAGGTTTCGCAGGACTGAAATATATAGCCGAAGGCCAGGCGAACGTCCCGGCGCCGGATGAGGATTCGATCCACATCGTATGGGCGACCGGCGGGAGCATGGTCCCGGAGGAAGAAAAAAACAGTTATTACATAAAAGGAAAAATGGAGGTATGACATGATTGGTTGGAAATCATTGACAGACGAAGAAGGCCAGAAGCTGATGGAAAAACACATGGAAGAGACCATGTATCAGAATAACATCGAACAGGAAGACCGGATCAACGGTATGATGATGTGCTCTGCCGGTACGTGTTCTTTCGAGGAGCAGGCCATGACATTTGAATACCCGGTAAAAAACTGGATGGTAAACCGGGTAGGACAGCTTCACGGCGGAATCATCTGCACGGCTTTCGATCAGGTGATCGCAGCAGTAGCAAGGTTTTATGCCGGTGAGAATTTCGCACCGACGGTCAGCCTTAATGTGAACTATGTACGGCCTATGATGGAAGGCGATACACTTGTCGTGACAGCGAAAGCCACCTCCATCGGTAAACGGCTGACCCATCTTGCCGGAGACGCTTACTCCAAGAAGACCGGAAAACTGATCGCTACCGCTACCGCTGTGCATATGAATATCGATACGGACAAAGAACATAAATAAATCGCACATTGGAGTTGAATAAATATTATTTTTGTTGTATTATTAAACACAGGCAGTCAGATCTGCCTGTGTTTTTGTTCTTATATACAATAGTGTGACGATAACGAGGAGTACGATCTTTATGACAACCAAAGCAGAACCGGTAGTAACAGGGATGGATGGCCTGCTGTATCTCGAAGACGGGAGCGTCTTTCGCGGCCATGGATTCGGGTTTCAGGGGACAGCCGTCGGAGAGCTGGTCTTCAACACATCCATGACCGGATATCAGGAGATCCTGACAGATCCGTCCTACAAGGGACAGATCATCAACATGACTTACCCGCTTATAGGCAATTACGGGATCAGCGAAACGGACAATGAATCGGACAAGATCCATGCGTTCGGTCTTGTGATCCGCGACCTTTGCGAGATGCCATCCAATGCATGCAGTATCAAGACGCTCGATGAGTGGCTCAAAGAGCAGAAGATCCCCGGGATCTTCGGGGTGGATACGAGGCAGATTACGAAGAAGATCCGAAAGAACGGAACGCTGAAAGCCCTGATCAGTACCGAAGGCATCAGCATCAGCAAGGCGCGGCAGTTATGCAGTGAGGGCGAGCTTCGCGGCGACTGGATGAAAACGGTCAGCGTACCGGAGAAGGTCGTGCTGGAGCCGGATCATTTCGAGCAAAGGCTGGACGGGCCCCAGACCGAAGAAGGCCAGGAAGGCCAGCAGTCAAGCACCACGGAGCAAAGCTCCTGTGCTTGTTGCAGGACACCTGCAGACCAAATCAAAGATTTGGGCCAGGGGTTCCAGCCTTTGCACGTAGCAGTCCTCGACTTCGGTGTCAAACGCAACATCCTGCGGTCCTTCTGCGCGCGCGGCTGCCGGCTCACGATCTATCCTTACGGGACGCCGGCGGAGGAGATCCTGGCGGACGAGCCGGACGGGATCTTCCTGACGAATGGACCCGGAGATCCGGAGGAGGCGACCGAAGCCATCGAAGAGGTGAGAAAACTGATCCGCCTCTCGGAACTGCCTATGTTCGGGATCTGTATGGGGCATCAGATCCTGGCGATCGCCCTGGGCGGCAAGACGTATAAGATGAAATACGGGCACCGGGGCGGCAACCACGGTGTATACGATAAGAACACCAAACGCTCCTACATCACATCGCAGAACCACGGATACGCGGTGCAGTATGAGAGCATCATCCTGAAGGGTATGGAGATCACCCATCTGAATCTGAACGACGGCAGCGTCGAAGGCATGGAGCACCGGGATCACCCGATCTTTTCGGTGCAGTTCCATCCGGAAGCCTCTCCGGGGCCAAACGATAACGCTTACCTGTTTGACAGATTTATCGACAACATGAAGAAGGCTAAGAAAGAAGGGGGTGAGGAATAATGCCGAAGAAAGCATCGCTGAAGAAGATCCTGATCATCGGATCAGGGCCGATCGTGATCGGACAGGCGGCGGAATTCGACTATTCCGGGACCCAGGCCTGCAAGGCGATCCATGAGGAAGGCATCGAGACGATCCTGGTAAATTCCAACCCTGCGACCATCATGACCGACAAGGGGATCGCGGACCGGGTATATATGGAGCCGTTGACCGAAGAAGCCCTGGAGCAGATCCTGGCGAAAGAACGGCCGGATGGCATCCTGGCGGGCTTCGGAGGACAGACCGGGCTCAACCTGGCCATGGAGCTCGAGAACCGGGGCGTACTGAAAGAATACGGGACCCAGCTTCTCGGCGTCAACCGGGAAAGCATCAAAAAGGCTGAAGACAGAGAGGCTTTCAAGGAGCTGATGCAGGAGATCGGTGAGCCGATCCCGAGCTCTGTCATCGCCACCAGCATTGAAGAATGCTATGAATTCGTGAAGAAAGAAGGACTGCCGGTGATCATCCGCCCGGCGTATACCCTCGGCGGCACAGGCGGAGGGATCGCGGAGACGATGGAAGAGCTGGAGCGGCTTTGCTATATGGGCATGGAATCCAGCGCCATAGGCCAGATCCTGCTGGAGAAATCCGTAGCGGGCTGGAAGGAGATCGAGTACGAGGTCATCCGGGACAGCCGGGACAATTGCATCATCATCTGCAGTATGGAGAATATGGACCCGGTAGGAGTCCATACCGGGGACAGCATCGTCGTAGCGCCGACCCAGACGCTGCGGGATGAAGAATATCAGATGCTCCGGAACGCTTCGATCAAGATCATCCGCAGCCTCGAGATCGAGGGCGGCTGCAACGTTCAGTTCGCCCTGGATCCGGTGACCGGAAACTATATCGTCATCGAGGTCAACCCCCGGGTCAGTCGTTCGTCCGCACTGGCCTCCAAGGCAGCGGGCTATCCGATCGCCAAGATCGCAGCCAAGATCGCCCTGGGATACAATCTGGATGAGCTGTCGAACTACGTGACCCGGACCACCAGCGCCTGCTTTGAGCCGACCCTCGACTATGTCGTGGTCAAATTCCCGAAATGGCCGTTCGACAAGTTCCGCACCGCCTCCCGAAAGCTCGGGACCCAGATGAAGGCGACCGGAGAGGTCATGGCCATCGACCGGACGTTTGAGAGTGCGCTGATGAAGGCCATCTGCTCCATAGAGATCAAATGCGACGGCCTGCATGTGCCTTTCGTATCTGCGCTCGAGGATGAGGCGCTGATCCGGAAGATGAAGGCCTGCGACGATGAGCGGATCTTCTGTATCGCAGAACTGATGCGGCGGGAACTGATGGGGCCGGAGGAGATCTTCGAGATCACGAAGATCGACCGGTGGTTCCTCTATAAGATCCAGGGGCTGATCGACCTCGAGAAGCGGCTCAAGACGGAACCGCTCACGAAGGAACTCCTCTACGAAGCGGAATCCCGCGGCCTGACGGACAACGACATCATCGAATGGAGCGGCGTATCCCGGGCAGTCATCCAGGACATCCGTGTCTATAATGACATCTATCCGGTCTACAAGATGGTCGACACCTGCGGCGGGGAATTCGATGCGGTGACACCGTATTACTACTCCTGTTACGATGAAGAGGACGAGAGCATCCGGAGCCATGAGGAGAAGATCCTGGTCATTGGTTCCGGGCCGATCCGTATCGGTCAGGGGATCGAGTTCGATTACTGCTGTGTGCAGGGCATCTGGGCCATCAAGGAACTGGGCTATGAAGCGATCATTATGAACAACAATCCGGAGACGGTCAGTACAGACTTCGACACATCGGACAAACTGTACTTCGAGCCCCTGCATGTGGACGACGTCATGAATGTGATCAAGCGCGAGCGGCCCATGGGCGTGATCCTGCAGTTCGGCGGCCAGACCTCACTGAACCTGGCGGAGGATCTATACAGCCGGAGCATCCATATCCTGGGCACGTCCTACCGGAGCATCGATCTGGCGGAGGACCGGGAGAAATTCGTGAAACTCCTCGGTGAACTGGACATCGCGGTGCCCCGCGGCGTTGCGGTGACCACGAGGGCGGAAGCTTTCGAAGCCGTGCAAAAGCTGGGCTATCCTCTGGTCGTGCGTCCATCCTACGTCATAGGAGGAAGGGCCATGCAGGTGGTCTACAGCGATGATGAGCTGGAGAAATATCTGAAGGAAGCGGTCTCGCTGTCGACGGAGCATCCGGTCCTGATCGACCAGTACATCCAGGGCAAGGAGATCGAAGTTGATGCCGTTGCCGATGGGGAGAACATCCTGATCCCCGGGATCATGGAGCACGTGGAGCGGGCAGGTGTCCATTCCGGAGACAGCATTTCCGTTTATCCGGATTTCAGCCTGACGGCCGCGGTTGAACAGAAGCTGGTCAAATACACGGAGAAGATCGCTAAAGCGATGAACGTGGTCGGCCTTATGAATATCCAGTACGCCTACGACGGGCAGAAGATCTATGTGATCGAGGTGAATCCGAGGGCATCCCGTACCGTTCCGATCCTGAGCAAGGTCACAGGAGTTCCGATGGTCAAACTGGCGGTAGCCGCCATGCTGGGACAGCCGCTTACCAAGTGGGAGTACGGGACCGGACTCTACCGGCGCAGCGAGGAATATGCCGTGAAGGTACCGGTGTTCTCCAGCGCCAAACTGACAGATATGGATATGGCGCTTGGCCCCGAGATGAAGTCTACCGGAGAAGTCCTGGGGATCGATCCGGACCTGAACAAGGCTTTGTACAAGGGATTTCTGGCTGAGGGCTCGAATATACCGACCGAGGGGAACATTTTCGTGACCCTGCGTCAGACCGAACAGAACGAGGATACGGCGGAGATCCTGGCCGGCTATGTGCAGGCGGGATTCAAGATCTACGCGACGGATGATACGATCGACTTCGTCCGGGCACACGGGATCGAGACCGAGGAGATGGATTATGATACGGCGCAGCGCTGGATCATGAACCATGATACGGACAGTCCGGACAAGATCTCTCTGGTCATCAATGTTCCGACCATTGCCAACAGCCGCAAGAATGAGAGTTTCCCGGTCCGCCGGAAAGCGATCGAACGGCGGATCCCCGCCTTTACCTGCATGTATACCGCCAGGGTCTTCCTGCGTGCTATAAAACTCAAGCAGCAGAATGTACCGCTGGAATACAGGGAACTGTGAGTAGGAGGTGGCGGCAAAGGGATTTTTATAACTTGCGCCAATGAAGAAAGTCTGTTAGTATAATATGGTGAATTGAAACTTGAAAGGGCATTCTTATGATCATATTATTCAGCGCACTGGCTTTCGGGCTCGTGGTGCTTATCATCGTAGCTTGGAATATGGGACTGACGCTTTCCAGCGGGTTCAGAGGCAATGTGCCGGAGAAATTCCGCAGCATATTGAAGATCGTTCTCCTGCTGGAGACGATCGGATTCATCGTGTTGTTCGTGATGGTGATCGTGAAGACGATGATGCTCTGATCAGAAGCGGTCGCTGTAGTTCAGAATGGATCTCACGAATCCGCCGGATGGCGTTTTTTTCCCACCCATGACGGTGGAATAATAGACAATTGAAGCATCGAAGCTTTCATCAGCGGTTCTTACGATAGCGTAGGAGCCGCTGCTTTCGTCTCTGGGAAGGGTGAGGCTGCCAGGATTGACGAACCAGATCCCCTCATCCTCGGTGATCAGAGAGCAATGGGTATGGCCAAAAAGCGCGGCGCAGCAGCCGGCTTCCATAGCGCGGTATTTCAGAGTCGAAAGATCATAATAGACATGTTCCCGGTGACCATGGACCAGCAGGATCTTCCCGTATTCCGTTTCGATGATCTCCTGGTCCGGACCGGTGGAATCACAGTTGCCCCGGACAGCGGCGACCTGCACATGCAGTTCCTCCGCCAGCTTCTGGGCGTCCGAAAAATGATCGCCTGTATGCGCGATCAGATCGATGTCCGTCAGTTTCGGCCAGATGTCCCTGACCTTATTCAATTTCCCGTGGGTATCCCCGATGACAAGTATCTTCATAACGCTGTCGATTATAGCAGAAATCGGACGAGAAAACAACCGGCTCACTCGTTGACGGAAGACCCGTTTCTGAGGTACAATAACATGGGGTAAGAGGTGCCCGAATCATCAACATGGGAGGACTAAGGATTCACATGAGTGAGATCAGAAGAGAAGGAAACAGAGTGGTGACGGACGGACAGGATCTGGCACAGACCGCGAAGGAGCTGAAGGCTGATGGCGTCACGGATGTGACGGTCGTCGTCAACACGTTCAACTATACAAGATATAAGGAATCAAACGACGGGAAGGAACTGCAGCCTGTGGTCGACGGGATCAACGCAGCCATCGGCGCAGGACTGAATGTCCGGCTCGAGGTCGCGTTAAAGGAAGGCTTTAACGACGATGAGATATTGGATTTTCTGCAGCTGACCCTGCTGCATAAGTATGATATCGTGTTCCTGCCGACGATCGATTACGGGATCATCAAAGAGAAGATGCCGCTTCTTCGGAAGGTCGAAGGCGATTTCGGCGATATCGATATGTACAAGTATGCCATTGCCAAAGGACGGATCGGTTTCAAGATGGATCAGGAGTAATCGGAATCATGGCGGATAAGAAAGTGCACGAAGAACTGTACAGGATGCGGATCGAGCTGGCTGCGATGCTTAAGAACAACCGGCTGCTGTACTCTGCCGTGCAGGAGGTCAACCGGATCGATATGGTACGGGCTTCCCTGATCCTGCGAAGCTCAGCCCATGACAAGGTGCCGGTGGAGAAGATCCTGGACGGAGAGCTCCCGAAGGAAGTCCCGGTGAAAGAATACGTGTTCATCGAGAGTTTCAGCAATCTGGTCCGGATCGCCTATAGCAATCTGGATATGGGGAATTCCCTCGACAAGCATTTGCTGATCAGCGGCTACCGGATCCTTTCGGAGAATGAGAACGGTTATTTCAGGAAGTCGAATCCGGTGGTCTATACATTTAACCATGTGCCGCCGCACGCGGTCGATGTAGAGGACCGGATCACCGACTGTCTGCGCAGGGTGTATAGCCGGGAGTCAGGGAATAACATCATCCTTAAGGCGATGTATATCCATAACAAGATCATCGACATTTATCCTTTCGAGGACTATAACGCGGAGCTTGCGATTTTCGCGCTGAACTACTATCTGCTCGAAAACGGGCTCGCTCCGATCAGCATGGCGCTGACCAAACAGGATTACCAGACGCAGGTGTCGGACTGCCTGAAGGGGATCCACCAAGAGAAATTTTATAACTTCCTCTGCGGAGCGATCTATGACAAGATGAACGGGACCATCGAGGCCTGCAGAGAATATATCAGGAACCAGAATGAACTATGAAGCGGATCAAGCTTGAAAAACAACATTACCAATGGGGGTTGACGGCGTTTCTCGTGATCGTCTGCTGTGTGCTGGCATTCTTTGCTATCTACCGGTTCGATGTCATCCAGAGATTCTTCACGTTTGCTCTCAATGTGCTGGCCCCATTCATCTACGGGCTGGTCATGGCTTATCTGATCTGCCCGATCTATAACGCTACAGTGCGGGGAACGTACAGCCTGCTGAACCGGGGCGAGATGAAGCTGAAGCACGATATGGGCATTTCCAAAGGTGTGGGAACGGTCCTGTCCGTCGCATTGATCCTGGTGGTCCTGGCCGGTGTTTTCTGGATGATCATTCCGGGCCTGGTCAACAGTATCATCAATGTCGTTGAGATCCTGCCGTCCGGCGTCCATAAGCTGAACCTATGGGTAGACGCGAAAATGACGAACCTTCCTATCGCGCAGGAGACGATCGATAAGTGGATGGATTCGTTAACGGATAAGGCGATCGAGTTCGCTACGAATACGATCCTGCCGCATTCCCAGTCACTGGCTGCGGGGGTCTCCCAGGGAGTGATCGGGGCGGTCGGGTTCATGATGGACTTCGTGATCGGGATCATTATCAGCGTTTACTTCCTGAACAGCAAGGATACGTTCCTGGCCCAGATCAAGAAGTTTATCGTTGCCAACTTTAAGGAGAGAACGGTCGAGGAGATCTTCAGCGGCGCATCCTACACGAACAAAACGTTTGGCGGATTCATAAGCGGCAAGATCATCGATTCCGTGATCATCGGCATCATCTGCTTCCTCGTGATGAGCGTGTTCGGATGGGAGTATTCACTGCTGATCAGCTGTATCGTCGGCATCACGAACATCATACCGTTCTTCGGTCCGTTCATCGGAGCGATCCCGTCGACCCTGCTGCTGATCCTGGTCAACCCGATGCATGCACTTTATTTCGTCATCTTCGTTTTGATCCTGCAGCAATTTGATGGCAATATCCTGGGGCCGAAGATCCTCGGGGACAGCACAGGACTCGAGAGCTTCTGGGTCTTGTTCGCCGTACTCGTAGGCGGCGGCTTATTCGGATTTATCGGTATGGTCATCGGCATTCCGGTCTTCGCGGTCATCTACTATTACGCAGGACGGTCGCTGAACCGGAAGCTGGAGCGAAAAGGCTTCTCTACGGATCTGAAAGATTATCGTATAGATCCATACCGTACGAAACCGGCTAAAACGAAGAAAAGACGGCGGTTCTCGCTGAAAAAAAAGGAAGGGACAGATTCGGATGACAACTGAGAGAATAGCTGACGGGATCAGAGATGAGCTTATAGCTATCACAGGCGAGGAGCACGTGATCAAGGACGCGCCGATGGCGGAATATACATCCTTCCGTGCAGGCGGAGCGGCGGACCTGATGGTCAGCGTTCAGTCACCGGAGCAGCTTCAGGAGGTGCTCCGTTTCCTGACCGGGGAAGGTCTCCCGCACATGGTGCTCGGCAACGGATCCAACATCCTCGTCAGGGACGGAGGATACCATGGGGTGATCGTCCGGACCGGCGAGGGATTCAATACCATGAGACTGGAGGAGGATGCCCTGGTCTGCGGCAGCGGCGTTTCGCTCGCTATGGCGGCGAAGGCGGCTGCGAATGCAGGGCTGACCGGTCTTGAGTTCGCTTCGGGGATCCCCGGAAGCGTTGGAGGCGGTGTGTTCATGAACGCAGGCGCCTATGGAGGAGAACTAAAAGATATTCTGGCAGAGGCCAGCCTGCTGTCAAAGGACGGATCAGCCTTTGCGAAAGCGACAGCAGAGGAGCTGGAGATGGGATACCGCCATACGAGGCTCCATGAGAGCGGGGAGATCGTCCTGGAGGCAGTCTTTCACCTGACCCCGGGTGACCGGGAGGAGATCTGGAAGACTATGGCGGATCTGACGGCCAGACGTAATGAAAAACAGCCGGTGACCTATCCGAGCGCGGGAAGCTTCTTCAAGCGGCCGGAAGGATATTTCGCCGGGAAACTGATACAAGATGCGGGACTGAAGGGCCTCTCGGTGGGGGGCGCACAGGTGTCGCAGCTGCATAGTGGATTTATTATCAACACCGGGGGAGCGACGGCGACCGATATCCTGCAGCTGATGCAGATCGTGCAGGCGCGGGTGATGGAGCAGTTCGGAGTTGCCCTGGAACCGGAGGTAAGGATCATTGGAGAATGAATACGAACTGATGTATGATCTTCATACACATACGACATATTCGCATGGCAAGGGAAGCGTTGAGGATAATGTACGGGCGGCCATGAACAAAGGCCTGGGATACATCGCGATCTCGGACCATGGCCCCGGCCATATTTTCTATGGGATCAACCGCAACGACTTCGCTTATCTTAAGAATGATATAGAGAAAATGAACGTCAAGTTCCCGAAGCTCATGGTCAAGATGAGCATAGAGGCGAACACCGTCCACAGCGGGAACGGACTGGATATCAAGCCGGAGGAATTCGAAGAATTCGATTTCGTGATCGCCGGATTCCATTACGGGCTTTTTGGCTGCAGTTCCATACACAACTGGCTCTGGAGCCATGGGTTCAAGTGGGGCGAGAAAAAGCTTCGTGAGAAGAACACGAAGATGATCATTCACGCTCTGAGAGAGAACGACATCGCCATACTCACCCATCCGGGAGACAAAGGCCCGTTCGATATCCTGCGGATCGCAGAGGTGTGTGCCGAAACGAACACCCTCATGGAGATCAACTGCAGGCATGACCACCTGACGGAGGAGGAGATCAAGATCGCTATGAGCGTTCCAACGGTGAAGTTTATCCTGAGCAGTGACGCTCATGTGCCGGACAAAGTCGGCGAGTGCAAGGAAGGCCTCGCCAGGGCCATGCGCGCAGGGCTGAATCCGGAGCGGATCGTGAACATCCGTAAAAAAGAAAAGATATAAGAGGCTGGCCGGGAGGAGGCGCTATGCAGGTGATCATCATTACAGGACTTTCAGGGGCAGGCAAGACACAGGCGATCGATTGTCTGGAGGATATGGGCTATTATTGTATCGATAATATGCCGCCGGCCCTGATCAAGAGCTTCGTGGATCTGACCGCGACCA
>JAFRLD010000215.1 GCA_017431395.1 Bacillota bacterium
CAGAGAATGGTCCCCCCAGCATGACCGGATGAGCCGGGGGATCACCCTCAACGAACAGGAGATGCGGATGATCCTCGATCTGCTGAGACGCAGGGAGCGCCGCGTTCCGCGCGGACGGACCCGCCCATCACAGGAGAGAGAGGAATTCGTGCCTCGCAGGGAACCTGTCAGAGAGACAGGAAATGAAGCTGTAAGTGCCGCCGCGACCGCAGAGGCAAGCGTTGATCTAGCGGCATCCCCGCAAGCCACCGCCGAAGCGCCTGTCCCGGAAGGAATGACCCGGACCGATGAAGAGTCCTGGGAGGGACCGGTGCCGGAAGCGAAACCGGAATAATCAGAGACCGACACCCCTATCTTAAAAGAATCAGAATAAAACCTTTGTCTGAAGCTACCCACGGGAGATCCGTGGGTCGCTTCATTGTGTTTTGACGTTGTCGCACCCGCGAAAATCAAGTATACTATATATTGGTACAGAACGAGATAATACCACAGGGGGTGACAGTATAAATGAAAATCAGACTGCAGACGACATCCACTAAAGAGATCATCGAACTGGAACGGGAAGAGCCTTTCACCATAGAGGAACTCGTCAAAGAGTATCAGGCAGAGGCACCATACCGGATCCTGCTCGCACGCGTGAACGGCGTAGACCGGGAACTGACGACGGTGATCGATAAGGACGCGGATATCCGTTTTTATGACCTGCGCTGGCAGAGTGCGAATCTGGCTTACCAGAGAAGCCTGTCTTTGCTCTATCTGGTCGCGGTGAAGGATGTTCTCGGGGTCGATGCGGACATAGAGAACTCCCTCAACAGGGGGCTATATACGGATATTAAGATCAAGCGGCGGGTCCACGCAGATGACATCAAACGCATCGAAGCGCGTATGAGAGAGCTGGTGGAAGCAGACCTTCCGATCATGAAAAATCTCTGTGACCTGCAAGAGGGCATACGCATCTGGAAAGAAGCCGGGTACAGGGAGAAGGTGGATCTTCTGAAAGAGATCGACAACCCTGATTTCGAGGTCCGGTTTTATGAGCTGAATGGATACCGGAACTATTTCTTTGGCCTGATGCTCCCGTCGACAGGCTATCTCGAGTATTTCGAGCTGCGAAAATACAAATCCGGCGTACTGCTCCGCTTCCCCTATTATACGCAACCGGATGTTATTCCCGAGTACCATAACGATTATAAGCTTTATGGGGCTTTCGGAGAGGAGGAACGGTGGACGAGACTCTTAAGGACCCATTATCTGCCGGACCTGAACCGGGCCATCGCGGACGGCCGGACGAAGGATCTGATCCTGCTTTCGGAAGCGCTTCATGAGAAAAAGATCTCAGACATCGCAGATGAGATCTGCCGGCAGGGCAAGCGGATCATCCTCATCGCGGGGCCATCTTCTTCAGGCAAGACGACCTTCGCCCGCAGGCTCTGCATCCAGCTCCGGGTCAATGGTCTGGAACCGCTCTATATGGGAACGGACGACTATTTCGTCAACCGGGAGAACACGCCGCTCGATGAGAATGGCGAGCCGGATTACGAGAACCTGAACGCGCTCGAGATCGATCTCTTCGGCAGCAATATGAACGGACTTCTCGCAGGGGAAACGGTGGATCTTCCGGAGTTCGACTTCCTGGAAGGCAAAAAGATCTTTGGCAAGAGGATGACGTCGATCAAAGAAGACCAGCCGATCGTCATCGAAGGGATCCACGCTCTGAACGGGAAGCTGACCGAGCAGATCGAGGACAAAGAAAAATATCGCATCTACATCAGCCCACTGACGCAGCTGAATATCGACCGGCACAACCGTGTGCCATCCACCGATGCCAGGATGCTCCGGCGCATGGTCCGGGATTATAAGTACAGGAATCATTCGGCGGCGAACACTATTGCGAACTGGCCGAAGGTCCGCGCGGGAGAAAACCGGAATATCTTCCCTTATAATGGGGAGGCAGATGTGCTGTTCAACACCGTGCTGGAGTATGAGATCCCGATGCTAAAAAAATACGCTGAGCCGCTCCTTCGTGAGATCGGCCCTGATGAACCGGAGCACAGTGAGGCCGTCAGAATGCTGAAGTTCCTGGAATTCTTCAGCATTATAGAGGACGAGAGCCTCGTGCCGAACAATTCGATCATCCGGGAATTCATCGGCGGCAGCGTTTTCACGAGTTAAGGAAGGAGCAGGAGATAGATGATCGTAATTATTGGTGGAGTACAGGCAGAGGTCAGGATCGATATGTCGATGCCGAAGGCACCGGACCCGAAGGCAGAGTCCCAGAATCCTATTTCTCCATGGGAGCAGGAGGCGTATGGCGCCGGCGGCCGGTTCGGGAATCTGCAGATGATGCCGTCCGGAGACCCCGCGAAGGACCGGATCTCCGTCCACTTTTCAGGCTGCGGATATAACGTGGCGAAACGTTTGGCTGGCAAAGGCAGGTCAGTCGCCTTTATTTCCGTCGTGGGGGATGATCCCCTGGGTCTTGCGGCAGCGGCGGAATTGCAGCAGGCGGGAGTCGACACTTCCCAGCTGAAGATGATCGGTGAGTTCGTAACCGAAGCCGGCCGTCAAAGCATGGAGACGGATGGCGGTCCGGACGCTGCAGGGACGGTAGCCAATGGGCTGATCCGCCAGAGCCTGACTTCGGTCCGGGTCGTGGCCAAGAATTTCCTCGGGGATACAGAGTTCTGGAGAGAGGATGACCGGATCCTGGATGAGATCACACCGGAGCAGATCGGGGGAGGCCAGCCTTTGCTTGAGGAAGCGGAGCTGGTACTTGCCGACGGGGGACTTCCGGAGGAGACGATCCGCTGGGCTGCGTCCATCTGTCAGGAGGCAGGGGTCCGCTTTTATATAGATCCCGCGTCCGTGTCGGGAGGCGAAAAGGCGGCCGGGCTCCTGGAGGCCGTGTATGGGATCATGCCCGGGCGAAGGGAAGCGGAGGCCATGTCCGGTCTGCAGATCCTCAGCGGAGACCAGCTGATGGAGGCCGGGGCTTACTTCGCGGATAAAGGCGTGCAGCAGATCATCATCACGATGAAGGGCGGCGGCCTCTATTATAAAGAAGGCATGAACGAGGAGATCCTTCGTCCCGACCGCGTCCTGCGTTTTAGCGAGACCGTCGGCGCGGGGGATGTCGTGACTGCAGAGCTGCTG
>JAFRLD010000216.1 GCA_017431395.1 Bacillota bacterium
CGTATCTTCGCTTTTGTATCGCAGCATGATCTCCACGGCCTTATCCAGATAATCGCTGCGTTTTTTTGACTTCGGATTGTAGAGGCAGACCGCGAAGTCCCCCTCCGCCGCGCAGCGGAGCCTGGTCTCGATCAATTCCCAAGGCGTCAGAAGATCGGACAGTGAGATCACGCAGAAATCATGTCCGATCGGTGCTCCCAGCACCGCTGCTCCCGACATGGCCGCGGTCACACCGCAGACCACTTCGACTTCCACCTCTCCGTACTGGTCCGCCAGTTCATACAGAAGCCCGGCCATCCCATACACGCCGGCATCGCCGCTGCAGACCATGGCTACGGTCTGTCCAGCCTTTGCGGTCTCGATCGCCCACCGGCACCGCTCGATCTCCTTCATCATCGGCGTGGAGAACATCTCCTTGTCCGGAAACATGTCCCGCACCAGGTCCACATATACCGTATACCCGGCGATGACATCCGCATTTTCCAGCGCCTGCATCGCCTCTTCCGTGAAAAACTCCCGGCCGCCCGGGCCGATCCCCACTGCATATACTTTGTTCATCTTTTATTCTTTCTCCTCTTCGTAACGCCAGTTCCAATCGGGATGGTACGGTTTCACCGCCATCGCCATGGTCACGCCGCCACCGGCGATCTTTGACTGGATCAGTTCGCCCCCGGATGCCAGCACCGCGCTCCGTTCGCAGACATTGTCCACCCCGGTGATCGATGTGACGAACGCCGACGAGATGAAGTTGCCCTTCACCGCCTGCAGTTCCTCGCTGGTATAGGTTATAAGCTCCCAGCCATGCCTCTCGCAAAAGCTGGTCAGTCCCGCTTCGTCCTTCTTCAGATCGATGGTCGCCACGGCACATATAGCCGCCGGATGCACACAGGTGCGTTCCAAAACGTCCAGCAGTTTTTCCTCGATCGCCTCTTCTGAAGTCCCCCGGCGGCACCCGACGCCAAGCACACAGATCTTAGGCACGAGATGCAGAGGATGCCTGCCGACCACCTCGATGTCCAGGCTGACGTCGATATCGTTCGTATCGATCCCCTCCTGCGGAGCATCGAAGGCGGCATCGAAACTGTCCCAGGACACATCCACGGCGGACACCTCGAAGTTCTCTTCTTCATCGGGCAGATCTTCCCCGGCATAAGGATCCGTCTCCGGCGGGATCACATCGATGCCCTCCGGGGCCTCCCCCTTCACCGGCCACTGGCTGTAAACGCTGATCCTCTTGCCAGCCAAAAGGGAGCTGGAAATGTGCATGATCTTCTCTTTTTCGAGAAGGGTGCAGTTTTGTCTCCTGGACCACTCATCCACCGCGAAGATCCCGTTCACATCGGTCGCGGTGGTGATCACGCAGTCACTGTCCGTGATGGCCGCGATCTGCCTCGCCAGATCATTGGCCCCGCCCAGATGGCCCGACAGGATCGGGATCACGTGCAGCGCCCTTTCATCGATGACGACGACTGCGGGATCGGTCGATTTATCCTTCACGTGAGGGGCGATCGCACGGACGGCGATCCCCGCTGCCCCGACATAGATAAGCGCGTCCTCTGCATCAAAATATGCTTTCGTCCAGGCATGGACATCCATCGGCGCCCCGCTCCTCCAGGCCTGTGCCCCCAGGGCATCCGCGATCTTCTGCGCCAGCCTGAATCCCCTCTCAGAGAAAGCCAGGCATGCGATGCGTTTTTCTCTCGGTTTCGTCTCCTGCGTCTCGGACATTCGAAGCCTCCTCCCTTACTAGCTGTGGCTCGCCTTGCGGAACTCCGTCGTGAACGTCGGATCATAAAGCTTGCTCCGTTCGTATTCGCTGCCCAGGAATCCTCCGACGAGGATCAGGGCCGTCTTCGTGATGCCGTTGTCCTTCGCCGCTTGGGCCAGCGTGCTGACGGTGCAGCGTACGACTTTCTCCTCCGGCCAGGTCGCCTTATATACGATGGCTGCCGGAGCATCCGCGTCATAGCCGCCTTCCATCAGCTCCCGGCTGACTTCCTCCAATAGTCCCGTGGAGAGGAAGATCACCATGGTGCAGTCGTGCTCCGCGAAGGACCGGATGCTCTCCTTCTCCGGGACCGGAGTCCGGCCGGCCATCCTTGTGATGACCACGCTCTGGCTGACGTCCGGCAGGGTGTATTCCGCATTCAGCGCCGCAGCGGCACCGCTGAAGCTGGATACGCCCGGTACATCCTCATACTCGATCTCCAGCCCGTCCAGCAGATCCATCTGTTCCCGGATCGCTCCATAGAGGCTCGCGTCCCCTGTGTGCAGACGGACCGTATCCAGGTCTTTCGCCTCCGCGTCCTTCATCACGTCGATGACCTCCTCCAGCGTCATCTCCGCACTGTTGTAGACCTGGCATCCCGGCTTCGCGTACTGCAGCAGCGCCGGATTCACCAGGCTCCCTGCATAGATGATGACATCGGTCTTTTTAAGAAGCTCCGCTCCTCTGAGTGTGATCAGATCCGGTGCTCCCGGTCCTGCGCCTACAAAATGGATCATTTTTTTCTTGCCTCCCATGTATTTAATATCTCTTCGCCCGGCTTCGTCATGCCGAGCAGTCCATAAACGTTTGAAAACATCAGCGCCCCGATCCGGCAGTGATCCGGACTGCGGTGTTCGAGTTTCTCCTGGACCGCCTCCAGGATGCTCCCGATCACGGGTTCCCTGAGACCCGCTTCTTCGAGCAGCTCTATGCAGGCATCGGTGGTCGCCGCCTCCATCAGGCCTTTGGCGAGATTCACATTTCCGCCGCATATGGCAGCATGGGCGGTAAAGATCTCGTTCCTGCCGTCCGCGTATTTCGAATGGGTATTCATGATGCCTGCTGCCACCTTCGAGAGCTTGCCGACGTGTGAGACCAGCAGCACGGTATCGATGTTCGTCTGCGCGATCATATCCAGCGTCTCTCCGAGAAAGTTGGAGAATTTGAGAACCGGGACCCCGAGTGCGTCCAGATCGTGTCCGGCGATGTAATCGGAGCCGTAGTTGCCGGGCGTCAGGATGATCTCCTTCGAACCCGCTGCGATCTGTTTCATCTCCACCTCGATGGTATCCACCAGCGCCTGCTCACTCATAGGCTCTACGATCCCCGTGGTTCCCAGAATGGAGATCCCGCCAATGATGCCCAGCTTCGGGTTGAAGGTTTTTTTGGCCGCGGCCTCACCCTCCGGCACGGAGATCACCACATCGATGCCGAGATCCTGCGATCCATCCGGCCCTCCGATGCCGGGCGTGCCCAGCTCCTCGCCACAGACCTCTCCCAACTGCTCGCAGGCCTTCCGTACGGCTTCCTCTATCATCCTCCGCGGTCCGGAATTGATGGCCGCGTTCCCCACCGGCTGATCAAGGCCCGGCTTCGTCACCCGCCCTACGCCCTGGCCGCCGTCGATATGGATCCCGAGCTCATCTGAGCGGGATACGTCCGCGCGGATCAGCATCCCGTCGGTCACGTCGGCATCATCGCCTGCATCTTTAGGGATCGCTGCCCAGGCAGAACCGGACGTGCTTCCATACACCTCCACCGGCACCTCCACCGGAATGCCCTTCGCCGTCATCAGGCGGACCTGTTCCGGTGCCTTCCCGGTCAGCAGGATCTGCGTCGCCGCTGCTGCTGCCAGCGCCGCGCAGGTTCCCGTCGTATAGCCGCAGCGCAGCATTTTTGTCCCGCTTCGGGTGTAGTGTTCGAAAGCCATTCTGATCCTCTCCTGGTATTTATGAAAATTGTATCATCGGTGGCCAGCCTTTGCAATTGATGAAAAAAACCATCTGCCCAAAAATAAGGAAAGCAGATGCAGGATCGATAGTGCGGGAACAACTATGCAGACTGCATCTGCGGATGAAAAGGCTGGTCCAAGGCGTTCTATAAAAAACGCACCCGCTTCCGGGTGCGAATCTCTGGCTGTTTCTTCATGATATAAAAAACGCCGCCGTCTCACCTCAGAAGACTGACTTGTTTAAGCGAAAGCAGGTCTACCGACTGAATCATCAAGCCTACTTGGACGCCTTCCCGGGGGTTCCCCCAGTGGCATACTGTCCGTTCGTAGATATCACGGTTGCTGAGACACAGTGCCGGATTCTCACCGGCTTCCGAAATAAATGCCTCGCTCAACTATTTATTTCTAAACGTATGCTACCATCTCTTCAGGATTCTGTCAACTGTCGAATTGGTTAACAGGGGCTCGCTGCAGCGCGGGGTCAGCCGATGAACCCCGGCGTCGATAAATACCGCTCTCCCGTATCCGGCAGCAGGATCACGATGTGCTTGCCTTCGTTGTCCGGCCGCTTCGCCAGCTGGATCCCGGCCCAAAGCGCGGCGCCCGCGGTGATCCCCACCAGGATGCCTTCTTCGTGGCCGATCTGATTGGCTGAGGCGTATGCGTCCTCGCCGGTCACGGTGATGATCTCATCGTAGATCTCTGTATTGAGCACTTCCGGCACGAAGTTGGCGCCGATCCCCTGCAATGGGTGCGGGCCGGCTTTGCCGCCCGACAGCAGCGGGGAATCCGATGGCTCGACGGCGACCACCTGCACCTCAGGATCTTTTGACTTGAGGTATTCCCCGGTCCCGGTCAGCGTGCCGCCGGTGCCGACGCCCGCCACGAAGATGTCCACCTGGCCTTCGAGATCGTTCCAGATCTCCGGGCCTGTGGTCTCGAAATGGGCTTTCGGGTTGGCCGGGTTGGTGAACTGGCCTGCGATGATGCTGCCCGGGTTCTCCTTCTGGAGTTTTTCCGCCTCGGCAATGGCGCCCGCCATGCCTTCTGCTCCCGGCGTCAGTACGAGCTCAGCCCCGTAGGCTTTCATCAGCAGCTGCCGCTCGACCGACATGGTGTCCGGCATGATGATGATCGCGCAGTATCCCCGCGCAGCCGCGATCGCCGCGAGGCCGATCCCGGTGTTCCCGGAGGTCGGTTCGATTATGGTTCCGCCCGGCTGCAGCCTGCCTTCTGCTTCCGCGTCATCGATGATCGATCTCGCCACCCGGTCCTTGACGGATCCGGCCGGATTGAAGTATTCGAGCTTGGCATAGAGTTTCGCCTGCAGGCCTTCGGCTTTCTCGATGTTCGTCAGTTCCATCAGCGGTGTTGCGCCGATCAGCTGGTCTACGGATGTGTATACTGTCATGGTCTCCTCCTAATCGTTCTTTC